>NZ_CDRTCT010000004.1:0-172739 GCF_977054455.1 Parabacteroides sp.
CTTTTACAACCGACATAAGGTATTCTTTAAGAAAGGTACATTTTATGTTAAGACATTTGGATGTGTTTTTAATAAATATTCATTTCTAATGCTTTACGCATTATATAAAAGGACGTAGTTCTCCAAGAACTATAGTCTTTTTGATAAAGGAGTTTATTTACGAATTATATGGACAATTTAAATCTGTAAGCCTATGACGTAAAATGTGAAATATTTTAAATGAGGTTTTGAAACCTTTGCATTGATCTAATAAAGATTATGGCTTAAATCTATTTATTATTAACCTTTTTATAATAATACAATAAAAATGCGACAAAAACAGAATTGTGACCTTCCCATAGGCTGGAATGGTTCAATATCTCGAATGACAAAAATCACTTGCGGATTGCTCTTTTGTTTGACAACAGGAGTATTTGCTGCCGGTGAAAATGTAGAGTTGTTAACCTCGAATCGGGTAGAAAATGCGGCGCCGAATCAAGTAGGGAAGACTGTAACGATTATGATTCAGGACGAAATGGGACCGGTAGCGGGAGCCAATGTTGTTGTGAAAGGAACTACGAACGGAAATATTTCGGATATGGACGGAAAGGTCGTTTTGCAGAATGTTTCCAATAACTCGACTTTAGTGATCTCCTTTATCGGTTATATAACCCAGGAAGTGAAAGTTAACAATCAGGCGACTATCCATGTGAAGCTGGTTGAAGACGCCAAAGCATTGGAAGAAGTCGTGGTGATCGGCTATGGTTCTTTGGACAAGAAGCAGGTGACCAGTGCAATCACTTCTCTGAAAGCCGATGATCTGATGGTAGGTGTGAGTGGGGCGGATATCTCGGCTTCCCTGCAAGGTAAGATCGGCGGTTTGGTAATGTATAACTTGGGTAGTGCCAATGCTGAAACAAAATTTCAGTTGCGTGGTATGACCTCTATCAAATCAGGGAAAGAACCTCTCGTCGTGATCGATGGTTTTCCCGGTGGCGATATTCGTTCGCTGACGCAAGACGATATCAAGTCTATCGATGTTTTGAAAGACGGTTCTGCCGGCGCTATTTACGGTACTCGTGCGGCTTCCGGTGTAATCTTGATTACGACCAAAAGCGGTTCGGACACGAATGGCAAAGTGAAACTCACGTATAGCAACGAGTTTACAAAAAAACAAAACTATAATGCTCCGGAGATGTTGTCCGGACGCGAATATGCCGAACATAATATCGGCACGGATTACGGTTCCGACACAAACTGGTGGGACGAGATGATCAATAAGGATAACTTCTCGCAAAAACATCATTTGGCATTGGAAATGGGTACGGAAAAAGCACAAGTCTATACCTCTTTCTTTTATGAAAAGAACCAGGGTATTGCTTTGCAGGACGAACGCCAGGATTATGGCGGACGTGTGAATGCCTCTTTCAAACTGTTTGATGACTGGTTGGAAGTACGTCCGGCCGTGGACTACCGCCAGGCTGCCCGTAACAATCACTTCCCGAATTTCCAGCAGGCTATGCGTAACAATCCGACCCGCTCGCCGTACGACTCGGAAAGCGAGTCCGGTTATAATGTCTGGCTCAACGAATCGTTGGATTATAACGTAGTAGCGGATGCCATGCAGGAAGATGTCTACAGGTTGGATAAATGGTTCAAGCCGGAAGTAAACTTGAAATTGAACATCAAGCCCGTTCCGGGTTTGAACTATCAGCAGGTTGTCGGGTTTGAAAACCGCCAATGGGAAGAACATAAATACTGGCCCAGTACACATCGTGGGGAATTGGATAATTCCCGTAAGGGACATGCTTATTTGGGTTTCGAAAAACAAGAGAGACTGACTTCGGAAGGATATTTTTCTTATATTAAAGAATTAAAAGGCGGACATAGCCTGAATATGACTGCCGGTTATTCTTATTTTGAATATAACCGGGAAAAATTCAATATGGACAACTATGACTTTTCTGTCGATGGTATCAAGTATTGGGATATAGGCAAGGGGAGTTATCTGTCTGATGGTAAAGCCGGCATGAGCTCTGAAAAAAGTGTTACGGAACGTCTGTTCTCTTTGTTTGCCCGTGCTAACTATTCTTATCTGGATAAATATATGATTTCCGCTTCTATCCGCCATGAAGGTTCTTCCAAGTTTGCGGCCGACAACCGCTGGGCGAACTTCTGGTCTGCAACGGCCGGTTGGCGTATCTCGAACGAAGAGTTCATGAAAGATTTTGAATGGCTGGACGACTTGAAGGTCCGTTTCGGTTATGGTGTGACCGGTAATAATGATTTTGATGCGACGTATATGGCCAATATGTTAGGCTCCGACACGAACTGGATGATGCCCGACGGCACATGGGCCTATTCGTACGGGAAGTCGCAGAATGTCAATCCGAATTTGGGATGGGAAGAAAAGAGGGAATGGAACTTGGGTGCCGATTATTCTTTCTTCAACGGCCGTCTGTATGGCAAGTTCGACTACTACCGTCGTAAGGTGGACAACTTGCTGTTTGAAGTAAAGGTTCCGCAACCGCCTTATACGCAAGGTACTCAGATGCAGAACATCGGTTCGATGGAAAGCAAAGGTTGGGAATTTGAAGTCGGCGGTAATATTATCCGGACAAAAGATTTCTCATGGTCATCCAACTTGAACCTGAGCCATAACAAAGGGAAGATCCTGACTTTGGAAGGCGACAACTCGTATCATAACGGCAATGGTTTCGTGGCTCCGGGAACTCCGGGCGATGCAGCTCGTATGGAAGCCGGTTCGACAATCGGTTCTTTCTATATTTGGAAGTTTGCAGGCTTCGATGATGAAGGCAGCTTCTTGCTCTACAATAAGGACGGTGAAGTGATCCCGGCAGCCCAGAAAACGGAAAACGACAAGCAGTATATCGGCAACTATACTCCGAAACTGATTATCGGCTGGAGTCATACCTTGACTTATAAGAACTTCGATTTAGGTATCAACCTGCGTAGCTGGATCGATTTCGATGTGTATAATACAATCAATATGTATTACGGCATCCAGGGACAGGGAAACCTGAACGTCCTGAAAGACGCTTACGGCAAGTTCAACCATATCAAAGGTGAAAAGCAGGTCTGCGACTACTATCTGGAAGATGGAACATTCCTGAAGATCGATGCGATCACGTTAGGTTATACGCTCCCGATGAAGAAATATACGAACAATTTGATCGACCGTATCCGTATTTACGGTACAGTCGGAAACGTATGTACAATCACCGGCTATAGCGGTATGAATCCGGAAGTCAATATCACCGGTTGGGATCAAGGCACGGAAAAATTCTGGGATACGGAACGTTTCTACCCGGTCACCCGCACTTGGACATTAGGTATGCAGTTTAACTTCTAATACAAGATTGTAAGATGAAAAAGAAAAATATATTCCGATTGTTTTTATCCGGAGTGATCTGCCTGTTGTGCACTACTTCCTGTAGCGTTGATCCTGAGTTTTATTCGCAGGTAGTCCCGGAGACTTTCTATAGTTCACAAGATGCCGTATGGCAACGTTTCAACCGTCCTTTTACACATTGGCGTTGGTATATCGCCCATGATGAACCCCGTTGGGCGTTGCAGGAGTTAGGTACTGATGAATATTGTCTGCCGACACGTGGTAGCGACTGGTATGACGGAGCCAACTACCAGAAGTTCCACCATCATGAATACACGGAAGACATGACGCGCGTAGAAACCGGTTGGACTAACTTTGCGATGGGAGTCGCTTTGGCTTGGGATGCGTTGGAAGATTTGGAAAAAGTCGATTTCGATGCGTTAGGTTTTCCTGAAGGCACACGCGAGTCCATGTTGAACCAGCAGCGCGTGTTGGCGGCTTCATTCTATATCGACGGTTTGGATTTCTTCGGGGGAGTACCTCTCTACACAACTACGCAGAGCGAGGTGAAGGGACGTTCGACGGATGTCGAGACATTCAACTTCATCGACTCCTTGTTGAAGATTGCCGTTCCTGAACTTCCGATCAAGGAAGAGCTGGGCGGAATGGAAACAGGTTCGATCCATCGTGCCGCCGGTGCAGCTTTGCAGGCCCGCTTGTATTTCAATGCCAAGTCTTATATCGGCAAGGAGATGTTTACCGAAGCCGCCCAGATTTGCCAGGATATCATAGACGGTAAATACGGCCAATATGCCTTGGAATCGGATTGGACGAATATTTTCGGGTTCGACAACGAGCGTTGCCCTGAAATCATCTGGTCGGTGCCGAGCCAGAACGCAAAGACCGAGACGGATGCCATGTATTGGACGTGGCAGGTTCCCTACAACTATAAGAACTACTTGGGAGGCCTTGAAGGTTCCGGTTCCAATAACGGTATCGGTTTGATTCCGAGTCTGGACCCGACCGGCAAACGTTATCCGTATAAGTTGGGAGGCGCGTATGCGAAGTTCCACGACAAGGACATCCGTAAGCAGCCGTATGTATATGAAGGCAACGGCAAATACCGCGGTATGTTCATCGTCGGCAAACTGGTGAATCCGCTGAATCCCGAATGGGTTTGTACCGGTACGCGTGAATATGCAGGTGAGGTCATAACGGTCGTAGACCAGGTCGCTTATTTCTCGAAGGTAGGGAAAGACCCGCAATATCCCGATCTGGCTTCATTGCCTTCCACGATCGCAACTGCAGAAGAAAACTCCTGCGTGCGTGTGACGAAACGCAGTCCCCGTCCGAACCAGGATGAATTCAAGCGCAAAGGCGATCCCGACTGTCCGGTGATCCGTCTGGCCGAGATCTATTATATGCTGGCCGAATGCAAGATGCGTGCAGGTGACAAACAGGGGGCAGCCGATCTGATCAATACGGTGCGCAAGCGTTATTTCGAAGGCGGAGTCGATCCCGATCCGGTAACGGCCGCCAATTTGGACAAATACCGTATGCTGGACGAATGGCAATTGGAATTCCTGGCCGAAGGACGTCGTCGTACGGACCTGGTCCGTTGGGATGCCTACGTGACGGAAGACTGGTGGGATCATAAGGCGACGAATAATCCGAACTTCAATCGTTTCCCGATCCACTACAGTCTGATCGGTGCGAACAACCTGCTGGAACAGAACCCGGGTTATGGCAGTAAATAGAAAGTGAATAACGATAAACTATAATTTTCACTCTTTAGACCAGGGAGAGAGGGAGAGTCGCCGAAAGGTGAATTCCTCTCTTCTTTCGTTTCATTTCTTTTTAACGAAAGCAATCGGATTATGAAAAAGAGGATACTCGTGTTTTGGCTGTTCGTATTTGCAGGGCTTTGTTTTTTCTTTTGGTCCTTTGGCACATCCACGTTCCAACGGCAGGAAGAGGTGCAGTTGTTTATCCCCGAATGGGAGGTAATCCGGGATATGCTGTCCGTCCCCGGTGGTTTTTGTACGGTGGTCGGGCAGGCTTTGGTCCAATATTATAACTCTTCCCTGTTCGTGTTGTGTGTCAACAGCGCATTCTTGTGTGCAGCGGGTATCTTGTGTTATCTGCTTTTGCAGGAGATCTCACCGGGCGGATATAACCTGTTGCTTGCTTTGTTTCCCGTTTTAGGATTGTTGAAAGTCCATACCAGTCCTTTTTATGTGCTTGACGGAACGGTCGCGCTTCTCCTGCTCCTGTCGTTTACTTATATCTTTATCCGTATCCGGTCGAGGGCGGTGCTTTGCGGCGTGGTGAGCGCGCTCCTCCTCTATGGTCTGGCCGGCCAGTTGGCGGCGCTTTACGGCCTGGTCGCGGTTCTTTCGGATCTTCTGTGCCGGAGGAGGAAAGGGTATGGTTCGCTTGCCCTCTGTTTGACCGGGTGGCTTCTGACTTATATCGGGATACGGTCGGCTACCGGTATTCCGTTGACAGACGGGATTTACTCCGAAAGATACCAGGAGTCCCAGTTGCAGCCGGACTCTTATCTGTATTATGTCTACATCCGTTTTACCGCCTTGCTTCTGATTCTTTTTGTAACGGCTTTCGCCATGAAAGTCCTTCCCCTTGGCAAACGTCGGGTAAAAGCGCTTGTTGCGGGAGGCTTGCTTGCCGTCCTGTTTTGTTTTTCCGCATTTTGCCTGCCCGGACCCTATGAGGTGCGGAACAGCCGTATGAACGAGCTGTCCGTTTGGGAACAAAGAGAAGACTGGGACACGATCATCCGTGAACAACCTAAGGAGGGTCCCGGCCTTAACTATCTGAATATGGCACTGGCCCGAAAAGGCATTTTGGGCGACCGCTTGTTCCATTATGACCAGAAAGGACCGCAAAGCCTTCTGGCTTCCTGGGACCGGACGTATTATATGAGCTGCCTGTTGAGCGATATCCATTATATGATCGGGGATATCAGCCTTTCGGAAGGATATGCGATGGAAGGGTTGACGCTTGCCAAGCGGGGAGGAAGTCCCCGTATGCTCCAACGGTTGGTAAAGATCAGCCTGATACGTAGGGACTTTGCTTTGGCAGATAAGTATCTGGCCCTACTCGGCAGGTTGCCTGCCTATCGGCGTTGGGCGGAAAAATATGCCGGTTACGTGCGCCACCCCGAAAGGATAGGGCAGGATGAAGAGCTTGCCGAAAGGAGAATGCCTTCCTTTCAGCCGGACAATTTGCTTTGCCTCATCGACATCGACAGCCTGTGGGCGGGACATCTTTCGGAGCCGGGCACAAACCGGATCGCATGGGAATATTTGGGTTGTTCCTATCTGCTGGCAAAAGAAATGGAAAAGTTCAAGGCATTCCTCTCGCGAACCGGCGCATTTTCGCAAGGACGTCCCCTTCCGCTCCATTTCCAGGAGGCGGCATTGGTTTTGGCGGTCGAGGACCGTTCTGTCCTTGACCGTATTTCCGTCCGGCCTGAAATCGTGCAGCGGTACAAGCAATTCCGGATGGATATTCTGAAGGTCAAGGATGGCGGCGACGGGTTGCCTTGGCTTTACCGGCAGTATGGAGACACTTTCTGGTTTTATTTTTATTGTAAGAAATTGAATGGATAGTCTATGAAATGTATATATTCCCTTTTGTACCTTTGTGCGGTTTTCTTCCTCTCCTGCAACGACCTGATACCCGAAGCGGAGGTCGTGGAAGAAGAAATCGGGATCTTCCCGGATTATAAGGAGGTCGCGATCCCCTGCAATATCGCTCCGCTGAACTTCAAACTGAAAGAACCTTGCCGGGCGATCGCCCTTTTCTCAGGCAAAGACCGGCAGATACGCGTGGATTCGGATAACGGCTCTTTCCGTATCCCGCGGAAGAAGTGGCAGCGGTTATTGGAAGCGTCGACAGGCGGAAACCTTACGGTCGGAATCTATATCCGTAAAGACGGCAAGTGGTTCCGGTATCCTTCTTTCTCCATTCAGGTCATCGAGGATAAAATCGATCCCTATTTGGTTTACCGGCGTATCGCGCCGGGCTATAGGATGTGGAACAGGATGGGAATCTACCAACGTTGCCTGGAGGATTTCGAAGAAGAGGCTTTTCTCGATAATAAGCAGACGAACAATAATTGTATGAATTGCCATTCCTTCTGCATGCAGGATCCGGACTTGATGCTTTTCCACCAACGGGCGCTGCACGCCGGGACGTACCTGTTGACGGACGGCCGTATCGAAAAACTGGATACGAAGACCGACCGGACCCTTTCGGCTTTGGTCTATCCCGCCTGGCACCCCTCCGGACGTTATGTGGCCTTCTCGACAAACGATACGAAGCAGGATTTCCACCTCTCGGACGCGAACCGTGTGGAAGTGTTCGACAACCGGTCGGATGTAGTAGTCTATGACGTGGAGAGACACGAAATCGTAACCGTCCCCCATTTGTCTTCGGAAGGAAATATGGAGACCTTTCCGGCATTTTCGCCGGATGGCAGGCGGTTGTATTTCTGTTCCGCACAGGCGAAGCAGATGCCTGAATCCTACCGGGATATCCGCTACAACCTGCAAAGCATAGCTTTCGACCCGGAAAAACGGAGTTTCGGGCGGGAGGTCGATACGCTTTATAATGCCGGGAAGGAAGGGCGGAGCGCGAAGTTTCCGCGCGTATCGCCCGATGGCCGTTTCCTGATGTACACGGTTTCGGACTATGGGAATTTCTCCATCTGGCACAAGGATGCGGACTTGCGGCTGTTGGATATGCTGACGCGCAAGACCGATACCCTCCCCCGGGTGAACAGTGACGATGTCGAGAGCTACCACTCCTGGAGCAGCAACAGCCGGTGGTTTGTTTTCAGCAGCCGCCGGGATGACGGGCTTTATACGCGCCCTTATATTTGTTATCTGGATGCGAATGGTGTTCCCGGAAAGCCTTTCCTGTTGCCGCAAAAAGAAACGGATTATTATGAACGCTCTCTCTTCTCTTTCAATATCCCCGAACTTATCCGCGGGAAAATAAAGGTTGATACTTATAAATTGATCGATATCAGTAAATACGGGGAGGCGATGCGGTTAAAATAATGAAAGTTCATGGATAAAGCTATGCTTTACGTTATCTAAAGCATAGCTTTATCTCTCCTAACCCTATGGGTTACGGTTTGCCGGGTAGACCTATGGTTTTATTCCTTATCCGTTAAGAAATCGATCATTTGAAGAATGGCTCGTGAGCAAGCCGGGCAGAACGGAGCATAATCGCGCATCATACAATGATCCATCGGTCGATAAATGCCTTTGGACAGGTAGCCGCCTCCTTCGAACACGCCGGCTTTGTCCTTATGCCCGGCATCGAGCGGGGTAGGAATAGGTGTGCCCGCGGGCAACAGGTCTTTCCATTTACTGTCGAAATCGATCAAAGTCGTGATATTCGGTTCCCACGGTTCGTACTTTAGGTTATAGAAATCCTGGTAGGCGACTTCGGAAGAGAAATACTCGTCTGCCAGACCGGCGAAGCTATGCCCGAACTCGTGCGTGAAGACGACGGGTGTCCGTGGATTGTCGGCTGTCCCGCAGGCATAGAAGTTGTACATCCCGCCGCCGCCGTACATATCCGTGTTTATCAGCAGGAATATCGCGTCGCACGGTACGTTCCAGACGGCGTCGCGTATCGATTTCATATCCGGCGTTGTCAGGTAACGGTCCACGCCGAATGTATAATAACCGGAATTGAGGGCTGTATTCTTGAAAACACCTTTGCCCGAAACATCCGTGCCCGATTCTTCCGACACCAGGCAGACGGCCCAGACGTTGAAGTCGTTCCGGCGCGTCGTATAGGGAGGAGTCGCGAACAGGGCTTCTGTAAAGCGTTTTGCGTCGGCTACGAATTTCTCCTGTTCGTCTGCCGTATATCCTTCGGCAATGAAAACAAGATCCACCTTTTCCGATGAGTCGCCGCTTTTCTGTATCTGGTGCACTTTGTTGTCTTTCAGCTTGCCCCGGTCGATGAAGATGCTTGCGGGATCGACCTCCTGTTTCAACAACGGATGGAATTGCATGTCCGCCTTGTCACGCGCCGTGATTTCTATATAGACAGGCGCTTTCGGGAAGGGGACGGAAGCGCTGTTGGTCCAGGACTGCGTTTCGGTCTTGGCCTGTTCCGTCGATCGCCATTCTTCGAACAACGTGTTGAAACCGCGTGAATAAATCAGTTCATTCGTCGCTTTATCATATACGTTGATATAATAGCCTCCATAATTAAACTTGTCAATCCGGTTTTTTACCGGTCCTCCCCATACCGGTTCTTCACGCAGCGCTTGGATGGCTGCCGATTGTGACTTTAAATTGCCGCTTAAGGCAAAATCCACCCGAAGGCTTTTCTTCTCGAAGTACTTGTCGAAGTCATTCTGGGCAACTCCCATTAGGTTGCAGAGCATGACAAGGAGCAAAAGTGAAATCTTAGTTCTCATATTAGTATGCGTTATTATGTGTATTTCATACTCGCAAATATAAGACTTTTTATAAATTTGCTGACCGATATCACGGAAATATGTAGCAGCATGTTTCACGAAATGAGAAAAAAGGATTGCGTTTTGGATGAAAAAGGCTTGTAAAGTTATTTTATCACAATATGTATCCTTTGTTCCCGAACTTTGACTTACTTTGCATTAAATCTTTCAAATCAAGAGATATCATGGACGAAATTTCTGTAAAACAAATACTTTTATCGGACTTCTTTACTTATTATCCGGCAGGAGGCGCTTTGTATGACGAGTCCGGCGCTTTACTGGAGATGAACAGGACTCTGTGTGAGAAGTTCGGTGTAGAAGATCAGCATGATTTTATTCTGAATAATTTGTTCGATACGGATTATTTGACTGATTTGCAAAAGAATCATTTGAAGAACGGAAGTGTCTTGGCCGATAACCATCCGATAGGATATACGATCATACCGGGATTTGATACGGAAGGAAACATTATCGGTTATACGTTGTTGCTGACTGATAACCATTTTGCGGATCCGGATATGATCCGGTATGACAAAAAGATGCGGGAATTGAAATATATTTCGGATAAGGTCGTCCAGTCTGTGCCCGATACGATTATCCTGATAAACGACAGGCTGGTTGTCGAGCGCATCATCACCTATGCTTCCGAGACGTGCATTACCCCGGCTGCCTTGAACCGGAGGATCGATGACCTTCCCGGATTTATTTATCCCGACCCGGTTAAAAGGAGAGTGGCTTCGATGGTACAGAAAAGCTTGGATACTTCGGAAGTTTTGAACATCGAGTTTTCCATTCCCGGACACAATGCACCGATTGTTCATTTTAAATTGAGGCTGGTTCCGATCCGTCATAAATATGTGGTGGCCTACATCCGGAATGTTTCCGATATCGTCGAGAAAGAGAAGGAGAACCGGAGTTTGACACATCAATTGTCCGAAAGCCGCAGCATGATGGAGCTTGCCTTGCATAATAGCCATATTGCCACCTACTCTTTCAATTTCGAGTTGTTCCGTGCGTGTGATAAGGAGCATTGTAATCATTGTTTCCAGTTCTATGGCGTGAATAATCATTTATTGGAACGCAATCGGTATATCTGCCGCTCTTTGTCTGTCTTGCGCCATCCGGAAGACCGGCAGGATTTCTTCCTCCTGTTCAACGAAATCCGGGATAAGGATTTGGAAGAATATTCGGTCAACTTCCGCTTGAAAAGCGATGATGGGAACTATCGGAGTTACGAAGTCATCGGCAAAGCGTTTGAAAAGGACAAGGAAGGCAAGACGAACCTGATTGTCGGATGCGTGATCGATAACCAGAAACATGTCGAATATGAAGAGTCGCTGATCAAGGCAAAGGAGAAAGCCGAGAATGCCGATCTCCTCAAATCCACTTTTCTTGCCAATGTGACGCATGAAATACGGACGCCGTTGAACGCGATTGTCGGTTTCTCTGATCTTTTGAGCCAGGAGGAAGATCCCGAACTTCGGGAATCGTACACGAACCTGATCAAGGCTAATAATGAGTTATTGCTGAATCTGGTCAATGATGTCCTGGATATATCCAAGATCGAGTCGGATATGCTTACGTTCAATTATGCGGATAACCATCTGCCGTCGGTCATGCACGACATATATAAGACCATGCAGTTCCGTGTGCCGGAATCTGTCACGTTGGTTTTGGACCCTTGTCCCGAAATAACCCTGAATATGGATAAGAACCGGATGATGCAGGTGCTTATTAATTTGTTGACCAATGCGGCTAAATACACCGAAACGGGGAGTATCCGTTTTGGTTGTGGAATCCGGGAAGATTTTGTCCATTTTTATGTGACGGATACGGGTAGCGGAATACCTGAATCCGAATTAGGGAATATCTTCGGCCGTTTTGTCCAGTTGAAAGGGTATAAACAAGGCATCGGCTTGGGATTGGCTATCTGTAAAGGCCTGGTGACAAAGATGGGAGGGACGATTTCTGCCACTTCTAAAGTCGGAAAAGGATCTACCTTCAATTTTACCTTGCCTCTTCATCCGTAGGATAGATTGACAAACCTTGACTTTCTTTTCTGTTAATGTCTACAAAAGGTCGGTAAGGGTAGGATAGGACTACCCTGCCTGAACTAAATCCGTCTTTTCCTGTTTATTTAATAGACGCCACAAACCCGGTTCCGGGAATTACTTCTAAACATAACCGAATATAATTTTTAAGTATGACGAAAATAGAAATAAAAGACTTGTCGATTCTTTTCGGACCTGAGAAGGCTAAGGCGAAAAAGATGATCAAACAAGGTAAGAGCAAACAGGAAATATTAAAGGAAACAGGTTGTACCGTAGCTGTCCGTAATGCCAATCTGGAAATAAAGGAAGGAGAGATGTTCGTGATAATGGGGCTCTCCGGCAGTGGCAAGTCGACATTGGTGCGTTGCATTAACCGCCTGAACGAACCCTCTATGGGGGAGATATGGCTGGGCGGCAGGAATATCACCTCTCTGTCGGATAAGGAATTGTTGCAAATACGCCGTAAAGAGATGGCGATGGTATTCCAGCATTTTGGCCTGCTGCCTCACCGGACAGTATTGAGCAATATCGCTTTCGGGCTCGAATTGCAGGGAGTGCCTAAAGAAGAGCGCGAAAAGAAAGCGCATGAAAGCATAGCCGTTGTCGGATTGAAAGGATATGAGAACCAGCGTGTGGACGAACTCTCCGGAGGGATGCAGCAACGCGTAGGGTTGGCACGTGCGCTGGCAAACAACCCGGAAGTCCTGTTGATGGACGAGGCTTTTTCGGCTCTCGACCCGCTTATCCGCGAACAGATGCAGGACGAGTTGCTGGACTTGCAGGAGAAGATGAAACGTACCATTGTCTTTATCACACATGATCTGGACGAGGCGATCAAGTTAGGCGACCGTATTGCCATTATGAAAGATGGCGAAATCGTACAAGTCGGGACGCCCGAAGAGATATTGACGGATCCGGCGAACGACTATGTCACCCGTTTTACCGAGAGCGTGGATCGCGGGCGTGTCGTGACGGCTTCTTCGATCATGCTGACTCAGCCGATCGTTGTCCGTATCCGCAAGGATGGGCCGGAGGCTATTATCCGCAAGATGTGGGAAAGAAATTTGTATGTTTTGCCCGTGATCGGTCCGGACGAGCAGTTCCTCGGCGAAATATGGCTGAAAGATGTGTTGCGATTGCGTAGGGAAGGGGGACGGGACATCAGTTCGATTGTCATGAAAGAGGTCCCTTCCGTATTGGAGAATACGACAGTCGAAGATATGTTGCCCCTCTTGCCGAAAGTTCAACAGGCTTTGCCGGTGGTCGATGAGAACAACCGTTTGAAAGGTGTCGTATCGACCTCGGCCATCATTATCGAGATGACCGGAAAGGATCAGAAAGAAATAGAAGAAATCGTTCAAAATGCAATAGACTTATGATAAATATCGGGAAATATATAGAAATGGCCATTAATTGGCTGACAGAGAATTTTGCCGGCTTCTTCGATGTGATCAACCATATCGTAGGAGGCTTTATCGACGGCTTCCAGGGGATACTTATGTGGATCCCGTTCTATCTGATGATTGCGGGGATAGCCGCTTTGGCTTGGTGGAAGGCGGGGAAGGGAACCGCTGTCCTGACTTTGCTCGGTTTACTGTTGATCTGGGGAATGGGATTCTGGGTACAGACCATGCAGACCGTGGCACTCGTCTTGTCGTCGACGATCATCGCCCTGCTGTTCGGTGTCCCGCTGGGTATCTGGACCGGACGGAACGATAGGGCGGCCAAAGTGATCCGGCCGGTTCTGGACCTGATGCAGACGATGCCCGCTTTTGTCTATTTGATTCCGGCTGTCCTGTTTTTCGGGCTGGGACCTGTTCCGGGCGCTTTTGCCACAGTGATATTTGCCATGCCTCCGGTGGTTCGTCTTACCGATTTGGGAATCCGGCAGGTCCCGGAAGATATTGTGGAGGCAACGCGTTCGTTCGGGGCCACTTCGGGACAGCTTCTTTTTAAAGTACAACTTCCGTTGGCTTTGCCGACCATTATGGCAGGGGTGAACCAGACAATCATGATGGCTCTGTCTATGGTCGTGATTGCGGCCATGATTTCGGCCGGCGGGTTAGGTGAGATCGTATTGAAAGGGATCACACAAATGAAAATCGGACTTGGCTTTGAAGGCGGCATAGCCGTCGTGATTCTGGCGATCGTCCTGGACCGCATTACGCAGGGCTTTGTCCGCAGAAAGTAAAACAGATAAATAAATGTTTATGAGAAGATTGATTATCATTATAAATTTATCCCTTGTTGTTGCCTTCATGATGATGTTCGCGGATTGCAGCGATTCTTCGAAAGACAGGAAACAGGTCTCGATCGGTTATGTGAACTGGTCGGAGGGGATTGCCATGAGTTATCTGGCGAAAGTCATGCTTGAGAGCAAAGGATATGACGTGATGCTGCTGAATGCGGATATCGCGCCGGTCTTTGTCTCGATGGCGGCCGGCAAGGTCGATGTTTTTATGGATGCATGGCTTCCGGCTACTCATGCCGATTATATAAAGAAATATGGCGACAACCTGGAATCGTTAGGAATAGCCTATGAAAATGCCAGGATGGGGCTGGTGGTCCCTTCGTATGTCACGATCGGTTCCATAGAAGAATTGAATGAGCATAAAGATCAGTTCCGCAACGAGATCATCGGCATCGATGTGGGGGCCGGCCTGATGAACGAGACTGAACGTGTCGTCCGGGAATATCCGGTCGACTTGGCTTTAAAACCTTCGAGCGGTGCGACAATGGTCGCCTTCCTCCAGAAGTCGATCGAGAACAAGGAATGGATCGTAGTGACCGGCTGGACTCCTCACTGGATGTTCTCCCGCTACGATCTTAAGTTTCTGGATGATCCGCAGAAGCAATATGGTGATGCCGAGCACATTCAGATTATGGCTACCAAAGGTTTTTCTGATAAAGATCCGTATGCGGCCGCTTTTTTCCGGAACTTTTCTCTCGATAATGGCCAATTGAGCGAATTGATGGATTGTGTGGAGGCTTATCCGATGCACGAGGAAGAGGCAGCTAAGATTTGGTTGTCCAAACATCCGGAAGTGAATGAATTTTTTCCTACATTCGCGGAAAAGTAGAAAAGATTGAATCATGAAGGATATCCGGAAAATTATAGGCTTGTTGTTATGTATGACAATCAGTTGTTATATGATGGGAGAGGAAAAGAAAAATCTGAATATCGTATTTATCGGAAACAGTATAACGCAAGGGGCTTTGTTGGAAAATCCGAGACACGACGCGCCTCCAGTGAAAGCTGCATTGTATTTGCGCAGGCAACCGGCTGTCGGAACTGTCCGTTATTCCAACCAGGGGGTAAGCGGAAGTACGACGACCGATTTCCTGCCTCGGACAGCCTCTCTTTTTCCGAAGGTAGTCCAAGTCGCCGACCAGTTCAGGGATGAGGATTGGGCGACTTTGGTCTTTTCCATTATGCTGGGGACGAACGACAGTGCCATTACGGGGCCGAACGGGGCTCCGGTCTCGCCTGCCAAATATTATGAGAATATGAAAACGATTATCGATAAGTTGCTGGCACTCTATCCGGGATGCAAGATCGTATTGCACCGGCCGGTATGGTACAGCCCGAATACATACAACGGAGCCAAATATCTGGAGGAGGGGTTGGATCGTCTGCAAAGTTATTATCCTGAATTACAAGCATTGGTTCTCGATTATTCCAAACGTTTTCCCGGACAGGTCTTTATGGGAGATACGGATGGTTTCGATTATTTCAAGACGCATTATAAAGGTGAACTCTTCCCCGAAAAAGGAAATGCCGGAACTTTCTATCTGCACCCTAACCGGAAAGGGGCGGCTGCCTTGGGCGAGTTGTGGGGGAAAGCGATACTTGGTGCAATGGACAATTGACAATTAATAAGAAGACGTCAGCTAATTGTCAATTGTCCACTATCAATTGTCCGTTGTTTTTATCTTTTGCCCAATCTGTGGTCCAGGATACCGACGTGACATTCGCCGTAGTTCTTCAACTGTTCGACGATTTCTTTGGCTGTAGATTCTTCTTCCACCTGTTCGCGGACGAACCAGAAGAGGAAGTCTCTTGAAGCATGGTCTTTTTCTTCTTCTGCGATATCGACCATTTTGTCGATCAGTTCGGAAACGTAGCATTCGTGTTTGTAAACGTGTTCGAATAATTCTATGACGTTACCCCATGCAGTAGGAACGACATTGATCTGGCCGATTGTGATGTCACCGCCGCGGTCGATAGCGAAGTCGATCATTTTGTGGGCATGTTCCATTTCTTCTTCAGCCTGTTTTTTCATCCAGTGGGCGAAACCGTTTAATCCCAATTTCTGGAAATGCACGGACATGGACAAATACAAGTTTGAAGACCACATTTCCGCATTAATCTGCGCGTTAAAAGCTTCCGATAATTTCTTGCTTAAAATCATAATTCTGTTTTCCTTTCTTTCTATTAGATTTATAATACGATACAATACAATTTTGCAAAGGCAAAGATATAGATAAAAAAATAATGGTTTGCTTTATTCGGATATTATTTTTCCGATAAAACAAACCATCATAACCTTTAGTTTATAAAGGACGTACGGATTATTTTATTTCAATAATCTTTTCTGCTTTCTTGGCTGCTTCCTCGCTCATTTTCGGGATGATGATGTTCAGCACGCCGTTCTCGACTTTTGCTTCGATCTTTTCTTTCTCGGCATTTTCGGGAAGAACCATTGTCTGCTGGAATTTACTATAAGAGAATTCGCGTCTCAGATAGCGTCCGTCTTTCTTTTCCTCGTTCTTTTCTTCTTTCTTTTCCATCGATACGACCAAGTTGTCGTTCTCATCGATACGGATGTTGAAATCGTCTTTTGTCATGCCCGGAGCAGCAACTTCTACCCGATAGTCCTTCTCCGATTCGATCACATTGATGGCCGGAGCTGTAGAGTTTGCTTTAATCATCCAGTCGTTGTCAAATAAATCATTGAATACATACGGTAGCCAATTTTGACTTCTTCTCATCGGTGTCATAATACAGTCCTCCAATTATTTAGTTAAACATTTATGTACTTTTGCTTTCGTCTTTTCTAACCCGAAAGCACTATACTTGCTTCAAAAGACATGCCAGGGCGATCCGGTGGACGTTAATATGGATAAAGGATGATAAACGAAGCTGAAAACCTTTTCCGGAGGCAATGATTTTAGGCGAACAAACTTGTACCGGTTTATATATGTGTTTGAAAATAGGATTGTTAAGGGGAGATGTTTATAGGAAAATATGGCAGAAAGCGAACCATTTTGGCATGTAAATAGTGACAGAAAAGCAATAACGCTTATCTTTATGGCCTAATCATAATTTTCGAAGATATGAAAAAGAAAATAGAGGCTCTTCTCAAACGTTTGCAAGTAGCGGTGCGGCACAATCCGGCGGAGGTGGTTCTGTCCGTATTGTTTTGTTGTTTCGGTTGTGCGTTGTACGAGACTTCCTGTACAAGCCTGGCGGTTGTCGTTCATTATTTCCCGGTCTTGTTCTTGGTTACTTGTACCTTGAATTCGATGACGGTAGGATCAAGCTGGCGGTTTGCCTATTATCTGTCTGTGCTGTTCTTTATCCCGTTTTTCTGGGAGGAGAATGATTTCGGGTCAATTTTCTATTGGGTGACGCTTGTCGTGGTGCAACTGCTGTATCTGGTGTGTGACTGGAGACGGGATAATGACTGGTTTGTCAGGAAAGGACTTTGTTACCTTCGGGCGGTACTTTCTGCCGGATTGCTGGCTGGGATTGCCTGGCTGCTTTCCATTTCCATCTATTATTCGATCCAGTATATTTTTGAGATATGGCAATATGGCGAACGGCGGTTCATGGCCTATTCGTCCAGCATTGCATTTATAGGAATATTGCCGTTGTTGTTTCTCCTGTTTAACCGGGAGAAGGAGGAGAGTGTGAACAAACTGTTTGAAGTCTTGCTCAATTACGTGCTTTCGCCGGCCTTGCTGATATATGCGGTTATCTTGTATCTCTATTTTATCAAGGTGATCCTGTTGTGGTCCTTGCCCAAAGGAGCGGTTGCTTATATTGTCGTCAGTTTTGTTTCGGCTACCTTCATTCTGAAAAGTTGCCAGTCGTTTTTGGAGAGAAGATATTACGATTGGTTTTACCGCCATTCCGGTTGGGCTGTACTTCCGGCGCTGGTCATGTATTGGGTGGGGGCTTTCTACCGGATTAACCAGTATGGATATACGGAAGAGAGGGTATATCTGGTGGTGGTAGGCGCTATCCTGACGGGGACTGTCCTGCTGTTTTTTTTCCGGCGTACTGCGCATTATTTGTATGCGGCTGTGCTTGCTGCCGTTTTGTTGTCCTTAGTCACGTATATACCGGGCATAACGGCGGGGGATATAGAACGGGCCTCGCAGGAAAAGCGTGACAATTATCCGATTCCGAAAAGTCCGAATAATTATTATGAATATGTGACTATTACCGATTATTCACCTTTGGATGTTACGGGATATGAAACGCTTCAGACCGTCGGACGTTATGACGAAGGCGCGGTAAACAGCATGATTCAGATGGATACTTTCTATCTGTGCGATAAAAAACAACAGATCCTTTTTGAAGCGGAGAGAGATTCTTTGCTTTTCCGTCAGATGGAAAAAGCAGGGCTGGCTCCTGCCGATTCGATACCGGAAGATTTATATCCTGCAATCCTCCGGCTGGATCTGGATTCGGCCTTGTATGTGCTCGGCGAGATTTCCGTCTACCGCAGTTCTCCGGATTCGGCCTATACGGTCTCTTATATGGGAGGAGGCTATTATCTGAAAAAAAGAGTATCTTTGCCGACTCATAACAAATAGCAAGTATGAAAAAGAAGAATCAGAAAACTTTGTTTTCCGCTCCTGACGGGAAATCTTATCTTGTCCCGTTTATATTGATCACCAGCCTGTTCTTATTGTGGGGATTTGCCCATGGGTTGCTGGATGTATTGAATAAGCATTTCCAGGGTGTCTTTACGATGACGAAGGCGGAGAGCGGCCTTGTGCAGTTCTCCACTTATATCGCTTACTTTCTGATGGCACTTCCTGCCGGTATGTTTATGAAGCGGTTCGGATATAAGAAAGGGATCATATTGGGCTTATCTTTATTTGCCGCTGGGGCGTTTGCTTTTATTCCGGCAGCTTACTTGCATTCGGCTTCGCCGTTTTTGGTGGCATTGTTCGTGATTGCTTGTGGGTTGTGTATCTTGGAGACGGCAGCCAATCCTTATTCTACGATTTTGGGACCGAAGGAGTCGGGGGCGCAACGTCTGAATCTTTCCCAATCGTTTAACGGGTTGGGCTGGATATTGGGCCCGCTGGTAGGGGGAATGCTGATTTTCGGCGGGGCGGAAGATGATCCGTTCACCTTGACGAAACCTTATATATTGGTCGGATCGATCGTCTTGCTCGTAGCTCTGCTTTTCTTCTTCACCAGACTGCCGGAAGTGCAGGTGGAGGAAGAGGATACCCATCCGGATGAGACGGAGGTCGGAGCCGGGATGGGTGTGGTTTCCATGTGGAGGCATCCGCAGTTCGTCCGGGCCATTATAGCCCAGTTTTGCTATTGCGCTGCACAGACGGGGATTTTCAGTTTCTTCATTAATTATGTGACGGAGGCCGATGTTTCAATGACGAATATCGAGGCTTCGCGTATCCTGGCTTTCGGTGGAATGGCTTTGTTTATGATCGGCCGTTTGTCCGGCAGCTTTACGATGAAATGGATGTCTCCCGCCCGTCTCCTGATGTGGTTTGCCTTGGCTGATGCTGTCTGCATGGCGTTGGTTGTGGTTTCTATCGGCACGATTTCTTTGTATGCGCTTTATCTCTCATTCTTTTTTATGTCCATCATGTTCCCGACAATCTTCGCACTGGGGCTGGAAGACATGGGCGTCCATACCAAAAAAGCCTCTTCCTATATCGTCATGGGAGTAGCCGGCGGTGCTTTCGCCCCGATGCTGATGGGCTACATCGGCGCCGATAACATGGCGATAGGTTTTGTGATTCCGCTGCTGGCTTTCCTGTACATCCTGTACTTTGCGTTGAGGTGCAAAAGAGGATAGGAAAAACACTTCTCTTTTTCTGTTTGTTGTATATTCGTTTTATTAATAAATAGTTAGAGTATGGCAACAAGCAAAACAAAAAAACGGGCTTCCAAGATTGATTTGTTTAACTATATGAATATCTTAATCTTGCGTAAGCGTAGCATTGGCAAAGATTCGACAGCCGATTTATATCGGGCATCCAGCAATTGGCTAAGGAAATTCGTAAATAACCGGAATCTCTGTCTATCGGAAATCACTCCGGCCCTTGTCGATGAGTTTATCGTTTACCTCCAGTCTCTCGACAGTCTGAAGGTGAATTCGGTCAACAGTTATGTGTGCGCGTTTCGGGCAATGTATAATATGATAGTTCGTGAACAGGGCTATATCCCTTATCGGTATCCGTTTGCACATGTCGTTATCCATCCTGAGAAAACAACGAAACGTGCAGTTGGGATAGAGGTCTTTGAGAGGATTTCTGCTTTGGATTTGAGTGATGAACCTGAAATGCAAAAGGCTGCCGATCTTTGTGTCTTTTCATTTATCGCATGCGGTATGCCATTTGTCGATCTGGCACATCTTACACGTGAAAATATCAACGGTGACACACTTATTTATCATCGGGCGAAGACCGGAGCGCCCATACGGATTGATCTTACTCCGGGAATGAATTATTTGCTGGACAAATATCGATCGGCAGACAATCCGTATTTGTTTTCACTCCTTCCGCCTGATGGGCTTATTTCACACGAACACTATAAGTCTCTTTTACGCAACTATAATTTTTGTTTGAAAGAGATCGGTAAACGGTTGAATTTGCCGGCTTCTTTGACTTCGTATGTCATCCGGCATTCATGGGCAACAATCGCTTACCGAAAATATACTCCGGTCGCTATCATTAGCCAAGCTTTAGGACACACCTCTGAAAAGACGACACGGCATTATCTGGCACAATTAGATCAGTCGGAGCTAAGCAAGGCAAATATACTGATTACGGGTACTGTGGATAATATTGTAAAAAGGAGGGCTTAACCTTAATTCTGATATAAGGTAGGGTGCTCATGTTAGAAAAACCTTGTTTTATATCGGATATTGGAATGATTTGCTTGCAAAGGTAAAGAATATTTATAAAAAACAAAGTTTAAAGTAACAATTTTACCTGTTTGATTTAAACGGGCAGAAATAACTGTGTATAAAGGTCAATAGGAGTCTGAGACACTGGATTTACCTGTGTCCAATTTGTTAAATTGTGGTCCTATCCGGTCAAAAAACAGCCCTATCCGGTTGTTTTCTTTAGTCTTTTTATGGTAAGATTTTCGGCTATGTGGTTGTTGCCCTTATATCAGAATTAAGGGTAATAGATGATTGTATTGGTAGTCGCCGCTTTACCAACGGACAACTTAAATTTATAAAATTATGGCAATAGGAAAGACCATTTTGACAGTCGACTTGTACGACAATGTGTTAACAGAGAAACTTGGGGACTATTCGGGAAAAATTCGTATCACCGGCACGTTTCGTAACAAAGAAGTCTCAGCCGGGATCGTCGAAGAACGTACCGAGTATCGTCCTGAAACCATCGAAAACATCTTGGGAATGTCCGATGATAAGAAATTGCAAGCTCTTGCAGCAGGCAAATGCGTCTCAGACGGTTTAGGCCATTTTTTCCTAAATGTCGGCGGCTCCTTTTCTGGTAAGAAATCCGATTATAAATCTCCCGATAACAAAATCGGTGTCACGTTCATCCCCAGTGCCGCTTTGTTGAAACTATTGGAGAACATTTATGTGAATGCGGATATTGCATCGGTAGGGCCGATGATTGAACACATCACCGATTCGACAACTGGTGCAGTGGACAGTATCTTAACTCCTTCCGCCCCCGCTGTTATCAGTGGCCGCACGTTGTTGCTGAAAGGCAATGACCCTTCTGTCGGCGTTTACTTTACTCCCGAAAGCGGAAGTGATCCGATTAAAGTTCCCTTGGTAGTGACGAACACGACCTCCCAGATTATCGTCTCCATCCCGGCATTGGCCGATGGAAATTATTATCTGAGTGTAACGACACAGGCCGGTGCCGGATATTCGATCGTGAAGGAACCTCGCACGTATCGCCTCCCCATCTTGTTGACGGTTGGAAATACCGGTGGCGAAGAAGAACGTCCGGGAGAACTGTAAGCCTACCCCTGGCATATAGGGGATGCCGGTGTCCCTATAGATGGGAACACTGGTGTTGAGTGGTATAGGGACAGAGGTGTTGAGGTATATGGGAACAGTGGTGTTGATATGTATGGGAACAACGGTGTCCCCATACCCCTTACTAATAAATGTTAACGAATTAATTACTTATTACTAATCATATTTCAATACTTAATGCTTATGAATGAATATGTTACTTTTAAACGAACAGCCCTTCTCATGCTTATGTTTATCACGGCGTGGTGTCTGCCGGTGAAGGGGCAAGGGTCTCAGACGCAGGGAAACTATACTTTGAGTGGTGGTATTGTCGGGATAAATTATATGGAATTTACTACGAATCCAAACTCTGGATCTGGGAATGGTTTGCATCTTGTAAGTCCAGAAAATGAGGATCTCGGAGAAGCCTATCTTTTGTTTAAGTTGACAGATCCAGGACAGGCAAGTAAATATCGGCTTGAAGTTAGGGATCTTAATAAAACCCTTGATTCTGAAGGAAAACTATGGATGCCGTTGTCACAAGCCCAAGTTGACGGAAATGAACGTTATTTCAACAATGTATTTCGCAGTGTGGCA
This sequence comes from Parabacteroides sp., assembly GCF_977054455.1. Lineage (NCBI taxonomy): Bacteria > Pseudomonadati > Bacteroidota > Bacteroidia > Bacteroidales > Tannerellaceae > Parabacteroides > Parabacteroides sp. Next base: position 22,705 of record NZ_CDRTCT010000004.1, read on the forward strand.
GGAGCATCGGTAGGGGATGTTATCGAATATACAATCTCCCTTTACAGTACGATGGAAGAAAGCAACCCGTTAGCCACATTTACCGGCAATGTGGGAGTGGTCGATCCTGCTGAAATAACTTCTTCGGTAAAGAAAATAAGAGGCAATGCAGGTGAAACGATTCCGTTTGACGTAAGAGTGAAGGGAGGGAGCTTTACCGGCCGTCCCAATATAACGTTGAGGATCTCGAATAATAACAGCAGTAAGTACGAAATTACGTCAACAGATGGGAGACTGCAGTCGGAATATAATGGATGGCGGATTCAGCTTGATGAGCTTGCGGATGAGGCTGTCTATTCTTTTGAATTGAGGGTGAATCAGGAGGTTAATGATAATTTTTATGTCAGTTTGCGGGAAAATATAGAAGGAATAGATGAGGATATAGAACTACCGAACGGTTTGCGCATACCGGTTCAGATCCCATACTTGGTGGCTGAAGAGGATGTTAAAGGCTTGCAGGCAATAGCCGATGCCAACAGCAGCCAGGCATTGAAAGATTATGTTGCAAATAAAGGCTGGTTGTCTCAAGGCGATGAAAGCTATAACGATACGATCTATACCAGATGGGATGAAAATGAAGTGCCTGCCCGGTTGATTGGTCTGTCATTGAATAACCTGAAAGAAGGGCTGACTACGTTGGATGTTTCTTCTTTTGGCGCTTTGCAGTCGTTGGGAATACAGGATTGCGATGTCGCTTCTTTGGATTTGACATCACTTGGCAAGTTGAATTCATTGTCTATTTATAATACCAAGATCGGTTCCTATTCCGATGTGAAGCTGCCGGAGAATCCGGATTTGTCAATTTGGGGCAGAATGAATACCAAAGAGATCGGTACGCCTGTAGTGGGGCAGGAGGATTATCTGTGTGAGATAGTGGCAGGCGATACGGTTGACCTGTCGGAATATACGGCACTGGAAGGCGCGAAGTTTACCTGGTATGAAGATTCGTACACGCACCAGGAAATAACATTGGAACAAACTTCTCCAGGTGTTTTTGTTTTGCCGCCAGTGACAGGTGACAATGTGACCTATTCCTGTGAAATATCTACCACAAAATATCCTGACTGGATTTATGCAACCAAGCAGATCCGCCTGACCCGCGGAGCTATCGATTACAGCCAAGATGACATCCAGCTGTTGAAAGCGCTTGCTGCTGCCAATCCGGATTGTGTGGAGTTGCAGCAATTTATCACGGCTGAAGGTTGGACGGAAACCTGGGCGGAGTATTGGCTGGATCAAAACCGGAAGGTGGCGGTAGACTGGAATGATGAGACGCCGGCACGTATTTCCAAACTGCGTGTGCGTAATCTGAATACGGTTAAGTCGTTCGATATTTCCGGGTTCACCGAATTGGAATATCTGGATTGCGAGCAGTTAGGCTTAAAGCAACTTCTCCTGTCCGGCAACACAAAGTTGCAGACGTTGATGGCGGGTTATAATATTGATATGCCGACGTTGGATTTGTCTAAGAATACGAATTTGCATACGCTGGATATTCCGGGTTGCAGAACTCTTTCCCGTTTGGACCTGTCGAAATGCAACAGTCTTACTTATTTGGATATAAGTACGTGTGCAGGATTGTCGGATGTTGACTTGACCGGGGTTCCGCTGACAACTTTAAGGATGAATTATACATCAGGATTGGAGGATTTAGTAAAGAACCACCCTGCAACCGTCCAGTCTTTGTATTATGCAGGGACCGATTATCCGGCGTTAGACTTATCTGAATATTCCTCTTTGGTGGGATATGGAGTACCCCGGCAGGTGACGGAACTGGATATTACCAATACGAATATTCGTGATTTGGGAGTAGATGATTCCGGCTTAAAGTATTCCACCCTTAAAGCAAAGGATGGAATCTATGTCGGTGGTGGTACTCTATATCCGGTTCCCGGCTTGGTGAAAAATGAATATGATGAATATGTGATTCAAAACGGCGATACGATCGATCTCTCTTCCGAAGCTATGATAGGTGGAGTCGCTTCCGTTTATACCTGGGTAAAAACAGAAGGCAGAGTCGAGGCGAACGATGCATTCCGTCAGGTAGAAGGAAAACCGGGCGTATTTGTCGCAAATGGAGTGCTCGGAAAGTCCTATTTCTGTATTATCGCAAACGAAAAATATGTCAGAGAAGGTTGGACTATTAGCAGTTGGAGCGGATGGCGTCTTGAAACTTATCGGATGTGTCTCCAACTCCCGGAAGCCACTTACGATACAACCGAAGTCGCCGCCTTGGAGGCGATCGTGGATGGCTGTGCGAGTCCTTCGTTAAAGGCTTGGTGGGACAGCGAAGCATGGAAAAACGGATATTATCCGGAGGATTGGCGCTTTAACGCATGGTGGCACTTGGATGAGGAAACCAATACTTATCATTTGTTCGAGTTGCAACTTAATAGCTTGCAGGATACGCTTTCGACATTGGATGTTTCTGCTTTTAAGGAATTGATCTTACTGTCTTGTGATAATTCAGGTTTGGAAACTTTGTCTGTGGCTGGTAACGCCCGCTTAAAAAGCCTTTATTGTGGCTATAGCCCGAAGTTGGCAACGCTTACATTGCCTACCAATAAAACGGACTTGGAGAATTTGCAATGTGACGGTTGCACGAAGCTCGAAACATTGGATGTCGCCGGATATACAAATCTTATAGTCCTGAGTGTACGTTCCTGCAAATTCCGATCGCTGGAATTATCACAATTGGCAAATCTGGAATACCTCTGGTGCAATGGCACGGATCTGACCGTCAATGTTAGTAACCATCCGAAATTAAGGGAATATGGCGTACCGAGAAACGTAGAATCATTTGATATGAATAAGTTGGATTCATTGCAAATTTTAGACCCGTCTAATTCGAAGCTGAAGTTCTCGACCGTCACGTTGAAGGAAGGACAACCTTGGTTCGGTGGTTACAGTTGGAACTGTTTGCCGATAGAAGGATTCAGGTCTTATGCTTTAGGGAAAATCTATTATCTGGTTCCTGCCGGCAAACTGATTGATCTTTCTTCCGAAATGAAGATAAACGGCAAGGCTTCGGAAGTCAAATGGTTCGGTTATGACCGTGAAACCTTTGCAGAAAAGGCGGTGCAGGTAACAGGAACAGACGGCAAGTTTACCGTTTCCGGCCGGGCGAAAGACAAGTTTGAAGCGATTATCACCAACGAGGCCTTCAACGGTTGGGAAATGTCTGTAATGGGCGAGTTCTATACCCGCGACGGTGATGCCAACCTCGATGACAAGGTCGATGTACGTGATATTGCCACTACGGTCAATTGGGTGATAAACGATACGGCGAATGTCCTTCCTGATTATGACTTCGGCTGGTATGAAGCAGATGTAAACACCGATGATAAGATAGACGTAGCCGATATCACCGGTATCGCCAACCTGATCATGGGTAAACCCGTGACGAAGAGCAACGGCTTGCGCAGCGACTTCGTGCCGACTGTCAACTTGACAGCAGAAGAGGGCTTCCTGTGTATGGAAACGGATGTCCCGGTTGCCGGTGTACAATTGGCATTGACCGGTATGGCAAAAGCAGAGCCCTTGTTGGGCAAGGCAGCCAAACTTACACAGGCCTCCCATGCAGACGATACGCTCCGTATGCTTGCTTACAGTCTGAAGGGTGAAACAATCCCGGCAGGCAAGACCGTCCTGATGAAATGGCCCGAAGGCGCACGCCTGGCCGGTGCCGCCTTCTCCGACTCGCAAGCTCGCAGCCTGAAGGTGGAGACGCGGGGCGATATCGCTACTTCCAACGCGACGATCAGCGTGACGGCCTCTTCCAAAGAGATCCGTAACTATCCGAACCCGTTCAGGGGAACGACTACCCTGGTTTACCGTTTGGATGAAGACGTAGACAATGCCTTTATCCAGGTATATGCACTCAACGGTGCATTGGTCGAGGTCGTTGAAGGTTTGAGTACGCAAGCCGGTGAAAACCGTTTTGTCTATTCTACCCGCCTGACGGGAGGCACTTATGTTTACCGTCTTGTCACCCGAAAAGGGGTTAGCACCAACTATAGTAAGTCTAACACATTTATCATTAAGTAAGTTATGAATACACATAAAATAAAGAAAAGTTTGACTATAGGGTTACTGCTGCTATCGGCAGCAGTAACTGCCACCGGCCAGAATGTCTGGAAGACGGAGGCGGTAAGCGTGAAACCTGCCGATCAGTCGCCAACTATCAAGCTGGCTTTAGAAAATACGGATGAGGTAACGGCGTTGCAGTTTGACTTGGCTGTCCCGCAAGGCCTGACGTTGAATGCAAATTCTGTCAGTTTGAGTGACACTCGTAAAGATGGGCATACATTGACTGTTGAGAAACAGGATACAGCTAATGTCTATCGGTTCCTGTTGCATGATACGGGTAATAAAGCATTGAAAGGAAATCGCGGAACGCTGATATCCCTCCCTGTCACTATCGGAGAAGGGTTCAAAAACGGAACCTTCGCCATGTCTAATGTCGTTATGACGAATAAGAAAGCGGAAAGTCTGTCCTATTCGACACAGTTCGGACTGATCTCGTTACTTGCCAAGCAAAAGGTTGTCTTGTCTGTTTCCGGTTTGGAACAAATCGTGAATACGGAAAAGGATGCGGCCGTTATATATACAACGGTTCCGAAAGATTTGAGATTGGATGTTAAATATTATTCAAATGCGGCGTGTTCCACAGAAGCTACTAATAGGAAAGCAGCAGGTACTTATTATGTTACATTCGCTTATGCCGGAGACGATACGCTCGAAGCATTAAACGATACTTTGACAATGATCGTCAGCAACAAGCAAAATATTGATTTCAAAACCGAAGGGACTACGCTACCGACGGCTTCGACTGTTTTGCAGGGACAGCCCCTGTCTGCTTCCATCTTATCCGGTGGTAAGGCCTTTGTAACAACCGGTACAGGAACGACTCCTTTACCCGGAACCTTTGCCTGGACAAACGGTAATGCCCCTGCGACAGCTACCGGATCATACAGCATAACCTTCTCCCCCGACGATTACGCCAACTACGTTACAAAAGACACTGTTATCGAACTGACCGTGACTCCGGTTTACCAGGTCTTTATCAGTCAGCCTGAAAATGGCTCTATCTCGGCAACGGGTATGAGTGGCGACAACCGGTATGCGGAAGGGCAGGCACTGATCCTGAAAGCTGTGCCCGCTTCTAACTATCGGTTTGTAAAGTGGTCGAATGGTGTAGAGACCGATACGACTACCTGGAAGATAAGCGGAAACGGAACGATTTCAGCAGTCTTTGCCCCGATAACCCGGAAGGTGACGATTGACGCCGGTACAGGCGGATCGCTTTCTATCACAGCAGGCGGAGTGCCTGTCAAATCCGGCAGTCCTTGGATACAAGGCACGGAATTGAATATTGTTGCGACACCAAACGAAGGTTATAGCTTGAGCGGATTGACATTGAATGGCGATCCCTTCTCATCCGGCAAATATGTGTTAGACAAAGAGGACGTTACCTTCAGGGCTGCTTTTGCCGAACTGGTGAATGAATATCCGGTAACGGCAACTGCTACGAACGGCATTGTCCGCTTGTATAAGGCTGATGGCACTGCAATCCCGTCTGGAACAGCCCTGAAAGATGGCGAAAGCTTCAAAGCGATACCGTTTGCCAATGCCGGTTATGAACTTGTCAATCTCTGGATTAATGGAGAGAATGTGACTGGAGAGGACAATGTTTATTCCGGTACGGTTGGTGAGGAAACAACTGTTTCGGCAACTTTTAAGGCGAAAGAGTTCGATTTGTCCATTACCGCAACAAATGGAACTGTAACTGTAAAGAAGGATGATGATACCGAGTTGAGTAATAGAGCTAAGATTGCATACAATTCGTCAGTTATTATCAGTCAGCCGGTGGCAAATACGGGGTATAAATTCCTTTCTCTTGTAGCAAACGGCCAGCGGATCGAGCAGTTCCCTGCAACTCTGACAGTCGGTGGAAATCTGAGTATTACCGCTACATTTGAGAAGTTGACACCTATCTTGAATAAGTATATTATTAATACTCTGCAATCTTATACATATAACGGCCAATATAAGGCTTTCATCATCCGTACGACTCAGACACACGCTACGGATTTCAATGTGGTGTATAAAAAGGAGAATACTATTGTATCAGGAGTTCCTATTGATGCCGGAACGTACAATATGACGATCACTCGTAATGCCGATGATATTTATGCAGACTATTCTTCTGAGGTTTCCCCTAACTCTTCAACTGATTTTGAAGGAAAATTGGAAATAAAGAAGGCGAAGATCGCTGTGACGGAGGCTCCGACTGTTAATAATAATAGTATAACAAATTATGGAAATACAACTCTTGGGAATGATACGGTTCGAAAAGTAGAACAAAATGGAAATGTTTGGAAGTTTAAGTATTCCCCGAAGGGTGATAAGGATAATAATTACGAAGGTACAACTTATTACCTGTCTACAGGTACACCCCGGACATTAACGATTTCCGATGCAATACAATTACGTGCTGCAAGTACGGAACCACAGGCCACAGGTTATGTCCGGATATCTAATGGTGGTAAGGTTTATACATCGGATGAATTGAGTTCGGCTATAAAAGATGGCATAGAAATCACAGTCGAAGCTGTACCGGATGAAAACAGCCGATTTGTATATTGGGATGGTGTTTCTGATGATAAAAAGAATCAATCGTCTTTTGTCATAACAGTTGGTAGTGATATGACCTTTACACCTCATTTTGAATTGAAGAACAATGTGAATGTATCATTGTCTCGAAGTGATTCGAAGTATGGTGAGGAGCATGGTATTACATTATCCCCGGCAATTGAAAATGCCCAGATTGCAATCTTTAAAGACGAAGCATGTACACAACCTGCCGAATTAAAGAATGCCGGTGATTATTTTGTACGTGTATATCGCCCTGCAACAGATACGGATAATGAGATAAATAAAGTTCTCTCTTATACGATTAATCCCGCTGCCCCTGAAGTTGCCGCCCCGACAACAACAGCTATCGCCGCCGGTGAAACACTGGCACAGGTACAGATGTTGGGAGGTAGCGCAGGCAGTGTGGCAGGTACGTTTAGCTGGAAAGATTCGACGATAGTAGTTAAATCCGGTACAAATTCATATACCGCCATCTTTACTTCCGCAGATCCGAATTATTCTCATTCTACAGAAGTATCGGTTGATATTACTGGATTGTCAGCAACTAAGTCTAACGATCCGGGACCTGGTCCGGGTACAGATCCTGGTACAGATCCTGATCCCTCCGACCCGGATGTCCCAACCGGTATAGAAGAGATTGCTTCCGAAACACTGCTTGTTGTACGTGATGGCTCTTTGGTTATCCATCCGTATGCAGCGGTTGATATCGCAGTTTTCTCTATAGATGGTAAGATTATTTTCCGGGATAAGATAGAGGAAGTAACAAACGTTCGTGTTCCACAATCCGGTGTTTATGTAGTTAGCTTTATGGATGAAGGAAAGAGGGCTTCACGGAAGGTGAGCGTCTTGTAAATAACAGTTTTAATAATATGATAAAGGTATGTTCCGGCAATGGAGCATACCTTTATTGTTTCTTACTGGTTCAACATTTGGTATAACTTATCCAACTTCGGAGCCATGATGATCTCCGTACGGCGGTTTTTGGCACGGCCGTCGGCAGTCTCATTGTCGTCAATCGGCATGAATTCGCCACGGCCGCACGGTTGGATCTGCAACGGATTGACACCGTAGTCTTTTGTCAGGATGCGGACGACCGAAGTGGCACGGATGACACTGAGATCCCAGTTGTCTTTGAACTGGGCGGTGTTGATCGGCTTGCTGTCGGTATGCCCTTCGATATAGACGTCGATGTCGGATTGCTTGTTGAGGACTTCAGCGAGCTTGGCCAAAGCCTCCTTTCCACGCTTGTCGACACGGGCGCTTCCCGATTCGAAAAGAAGTTTGTCCGACATGGCAACGTAGACTTTCCCGTCTTTCTCGCGAACGGTCAGCTCGTCACTGCTGAATCCTAAGAGAGCGTCCTTCACGCTGTTGAGCAAGTTCTGTACCCGTTCGGTCTGGGCGTTGATCATGTCCTGCAGTTCGTTGATCGTACGTTCGCGTTCATCCAGTTCGCTCATCTTCTGGCTCAGGAGTGAGTTCAGCTTTTCCTGCTCCGTCATATTGGTGCTGAGCATACTTTGATAGTTGCGGATGTTCTTGCCCATGCGGGACGTGTCCCGTTCAAGTGCGGCAAGGCGCGAAATGAGGCCGTCGTTGTCATCGCGGCAGTTCACAAGCTGGTTCTGCAGATCGTCTCCCCGGGCGATGGCTTCCAGGCGTCCGTTCTCGGCCAGCAGGTACTTTTTCTTCGTTACACAAGATGTGCAGACAAGCAGTGCGGAGACTGCTACTAATAGAACCTTTTTCATTTTGTCGATAATTTTAGCGAATGTAATATTTATTACACATTACTTGTATCGGGTTTAGGATATTTGCAAATAATTAAACTATAATTAAGGCAGTATGAAAATAAGAGAAATAATGGACACGGTACTCCCCACGCGGCGGGCGAGGTTGTTCGCTGTCGTAGCAGCGGGAGTCGTGTGTGGTCTCGGAGCCTATACCGTCTTTGCCTCCAGAGCTTGGAGTTACCTGTCGGATGATCCGTCAGGTTGTGTGAATTGCCACATCATGGCTCCTTATTACGCCACTTGGAACCACAGTTCGCATAGTCGCAACGCCACCTGCAACGATTGCCACGTACCCCACCAGAGCTTCGCCAGGAAATGGCTTTTCAAAGGTATGGACGGCCTGCGTCATGCGGCGGTTTTCACCATGCGCGGCGAACCTCAGGCCATCCAGGCACTTGACGGTAGCGCCGAGGTCATTATGGACAACTGCATTCGTTGCCATACGCAACTGAACACCGAATTTGTCAGCACCGGCCGTATCGACCACGAGATGGCGCTCGCCGGGGAGGGAAAAGCCTGCTGGGACTGTCACCGGGACGTGCCTCACGGAGGGACGAACAGCCTGTCGTCCACCCCGAACGCCCTCGTGCCCTATCCGAAGACAAACACGCCGCAATGGCTGAAAGATATGCTTACAGAATAACCGATAAATTAAAATGCAACAGATATGGAAAAAAGATTAAAATCATGGCAAGGCTGGTTATTGTTCGTCGGGACAATGGCCGTAGTTTTTGTTTTAGGCATGCTGGCCTCCTCCGTCACGGAGAGAAGGGCGGAGATTGCCAGCGTCATCAATAACAAGAAGACCGAGATAAAAGACGTTGAAGGAAGAAACGAGATGTTCGAACCGAACTATCCGCGTGAGTACCAGACCTGGACAGAGACGGCAGACACCAGTTTCAAAAGCCTCTACAACGGCAACCAGGCTGTGGATGTCCTCGGACAGCGTCCCAATATGGTCGTCCTCTGGGCCGGTTACGCGTTCTCCAAAGACTATTCGACCCCGCGCGGCCACATGCACGCGATCGAAGACATGCGTCACACCCTTCGTGTCGGTTCTCCCATGACGGAAGAAGACGGCGGTCCTCAGCCCGCCACCTGTTGGACCTGTAAAAGCCCCGACGTGCCCCGCATGATGCAGAGCATAGGAGCCGAGAACTTCTATAAAAGCAAATGGTCCGCTATGGGAAAGGAAATCGTGAACCCGATCGGTTGTGCCGACTGCCACGAGCCGGAGAACATGAACCTCCGTATCAGCCGCCCCGCCCTGGTCGAAGCTTTCCAGCGGCAGGGAAAGGATGTGACGAAAGCCACCCAGCAGGAAATGCGTTCGCTGGTCTGTGCACAATGCCACGTGGAATATTATTTCAAAGGCGACGGCAAATATCTGACCTTCCCTTGGGATAAAGGTTTCACGGTGGAAGATATGGAAGCCTATTACGACGAGGCAGGCTTTTTCGACTACAAACATAAACTCAGCCGTACCCCGATCCTGAAAGCCCAGCACCCGGATTACGAACTTTCGATGATGGGTATCCACGGACAGCGTGGTGTCTCCTGTGCCGACTGCCACATGCCTTACAAGAGTGAGGGCGGGGTGAAGTATAGCGACCACCACATCATGAGCCCGCTCGCCATGATCGACCGCACCTGCCAGGTATGCCATCGCGAAAGCGAAGAAACCCTGCGTAACAACGTCTACGAACGCCAGAACAAGGCCCGTGAGATGCGCGACCGCTTGGAAACCGAATTGGCAAAGGCCCATATCGAAGCCAAGTTTGCATGGGACAAGGGGGCGACCGAAGAACAGATGGCCCCTGTCCTGCAGCTGATCCGCCAGGCACAGTGGCGTTGGGACTTCGGAGTCGCTTCGCATGGAGCCGCTTTCCACGCCCCTCAGGAAATCCAACGTATCTTAGGCAACGGGACAGACAAAGCCCTGCAAGCCCGCTTGGCGGTCTCGAAGGTGTTGGCGAAATTAGGCTATACGGACGACGTCCCAATGCCCGACCTGTCGACCAAAGAGAAAGCCCAGCAATACATCGGCCTGGATATACCTGCCGAGCGTGCACAGAAAGAAAAATTCCTGAATACAGTCGTTCCGAAATGGCTTGAAGAAGCCAAAGCAAACAACCGTTTGGTAAAAAACAGCTGATATGTGGAATAGACCCTGGAGATATGCGGAAGGTTGCACGATAGGCGCCGGTTTGTTGATCACCGGCTTCGTCCTGCAACTCACGACCGGCAAGGTGGACACCGCCTTGTTCCGGTATCCCGTCAACCTGTTGGCAGGCGGTGCATATCTCGTCCTGATCCTCGTCCTGCATCTTCTGAGCCGGAAAAGCGCCGTCCTGCGTTGGTTCTCCGGTTTGGAAGCGAGTATAACATCATTGTGTTTTTGGTTGGTATTAGTCGTTCTGATGGGGCTTACTCCGCAAGTAGCCCCTACGGAACTCCCTTCCGGAGGATTGATCGACCGCCTGGGGTTCAACCGGATGACCACCTCCTGGCCGTTCATGCTTCTGTTCCTTTACATGCTGACGATCTTAGGACTGGTGACCTTGCGCCGGTTGTCCCGCTTCCGGCTGAAAGACCTCCCTTTCGCCCTGAACCACGCCGGCCTGTTCATCACGCTTTGGGCGGCGATCTTGGGAAACGGCGACCTGAGACGCCTGCGCATGCCCGTGACCGAAGGAGCCGCCGAATGGCGTGCGACGGACGATACCGGCGCACTGGTCGAGCTCCCGCTTGCCATCGAACTGAAATCATTCACGATCGACGAATATCCGCCTAAACTCATGGTGATCGATAACACGACGGGCAAGGCGCTGCCCGAAGGACAGCCCGCCAACCTTTTGGTGGAGGAAGTCCCCCTTTCAGGCCATCTGTTGGACTGGACGCTGGAGGTGACCGATTTCATCCCGATGGCTGCTTGCATAGCAGACAAGGACACGGTGAATTTCGTCGGCTTCCAGACCGAAGGAGCGACCTCGGCCCTCTATGTGAAAGCGCTGAACCGTAAAGACGGAAGCCGCCGCGAAGGTTGGGTTAGCTGCGGGAATTACATGTTCCCTTACGTCACCCTGCCCCTTGACGACGCAGCCGTACTCGTCATGCCCGAACGCGAGCCGAAACGCTTCGCTTCGGAGGTGACCGTCTACACACAAGACAAACAAAAGAAAGACGCCCTGATCGAAGTCAACAAACCCTTCTCCGTCGCCGGCTGGAAAATCTATCAGCTCAGTTACGACGAGACGATGGGGAAATGGAGCGAAACGAGCATCTTCGAACTGGTGCGCGACCCCTGGCTACCGGTAGTTTATACCGGAATCATCCTGATGCTGGCGGGGGCTGTCTGCCTGTTCATCTATGCACCGAAGAGAAAGGAGAATTGATATGGATTGGAGTCATTTTATCTATTTTGCATTCCCCGCCCTGCTCTGTTGGGGAGCAGGCGCTTGGATGGCCTACCGTCCCGAACGTTTCGGGCGTGCCGTTGCTTTCAACCTGTTAGGGTTGGCCGTCTTTTTCGCCTTTATCGTCGGCATGTGGGTCTCGTTGGAACGTCCGCCCCTGCGCACGATGGGCGAGACGCGCCTCTGGTACTCTTTTTTTCTTCCGGTAGCCGGATTGATCACCTATGTCCGCTGGCGGTATAAATGGATCCTCTCGTTCAGTACCCTGCTTGCCGGTGTGTTCATCTGCATCAACCTCCTGAAACCGGAAATACACAACAAGACGCTGATGCCTGCTCTGCAAAGCGCCTGGTTCGCCCCGCACGTCATCGTCTATATGTTCGCCTACGCTGTGCTGGGTGCCGCCGCCATCTTCGCCCTCTACCTGCTTTTCCTGCGGAAAGGAGCCGGGATCGGCTGCGACCGGATGGACCTCTGCGACAACCTCGTCTATGTGGGAACCGCTTTCCTGACTATCGGGATGCTGTTCGGTGCTCTCTGGGCGAAGGAAGCCTGGGGGCACTACTGGAGTTGGGACCCGAAAGAGACTTGGGCCGCCGCGACCTGGCTGGGCAACCTTCTGTATATCCACTTCCGGCTCCATCGGCAGGCATGCCACCGGACTGCGCTCGGATTGCTGCTTCTCTCGTTCGTCCTCCTTCAGGTCTGCTGGTTCGGGGTGAACTACCTGCCGTCCGCGCAAGGCAAAAGCGTACATACCTATAATATAGAATAGTCATTAACTTAAAAATAAATTGTATGAAGAAACTTATGTGCATACTCTCCGGGCTTGTCCTTTGGAGTTCCGGCCAACTCCGTGCCGAAGAAACAGAAAAAAGCGATGCGAAGGAGAACACCTTCTCCATGAATATCCAGATACGTCCGCGGGCGGAATATCGCAACGGCGTTCTCTTCCCCCGTCATAAGGGTGACGAGGCGACGGGCTTCATCAACAACCGCGCACGCCTCACGATGAACTACGAGCGCGACAACCTCTCGATCGGACTCTCCGCCCAGCACGTCGGCGTATGGGGGCAAGACCCGCAGATCGACAAGAACGGCCGCTTCATCCTCAACGAAGCCTGGGCGCAGCTCGACTTCGGGCACGGCCTGTTCGCCAAGCTCGGCCGCCAGTCTTTGGTCTACGATGACGAACGCATCCTCGGCGCACTGGACTGGAACGTGGCCGGACGCTACCACGACGCTCTCAAGTTGGGGTATCAGAATGCCGATAACCAGCTTCACCTCATCCTCTCTTTCAACCAGAACGACGAGAAAACGATAGGCGGGACCTACTACGCGCCCGGCGGACAGCCCTATAAGACGATGCAGACACTTTGGTACCAACATAAGTTCACCCGGGACTTCCGCGCCTCTTTCCTCTTTATGAACTTAGGTATCGAGCCGGTAAGTCCCGAAGAGAAAAAGGCCGACACGAAGTACATGCAGACCCTCGGAACGAACCTCTATTACCTGCCGGGCAACTGGACCTTCGGCGGAACCTTCTACTACCAGTTCGGCAAGACCGTCACAAACCGCGACATTTCCGCCTTCATGTGGGCCGTCAATGCCGCCTGCCAGATCGATCCGCACTGGAAGATCGGCATCGGCAGCGATTACCTGAGCGGCAACGGCAACGACCCGGACGGGAAATACAAGGCTTTCGACCCTTTGTACGGAACTCATCATAAGTTCTACGGAGCGATGGACTATTTCTACGCCTCCAAATTTATCGACAGCAACATGAACCCCGGCTTGTGGGACAACCAACTGTCCGTCGCCTACAAACCGTCGAAGAAAGTAAACCTCTCGCTGGCCTACCACTACTTCTCGATCACGAGCGATGTCGAACTTCGACCCGGCGAAGATGCCGGCCGCGGCTTGGGATCGGAACTCGATTTGCAGGTGGACTGGCAGATCATGAAAGATGTGAAACTCTCCGCCGGCTACTCGACGATGCTTGCCGGGGAAACGATGGAAGTCGTGAAAGGCGGCAGCAAGTCGAGTTGGCAAGATTGGGGATGGCTGTCGTTAAATGTCAATCCGCGCGTATTTATGACGAAGTGGTGAGCCGTTTAGTTCGGGAAATGTCCTATCTTTGCCGGACAGGAACGGATCTGGTACTAAACACAAAAGATATGGACATTCACGATATATTTAAAATTCCGCTCTTCAGGGGTTTTACCCTGAAGATGCAGGAAGAACTGCTCGACAAGCTCGAATACACGATCGACCATTACCCGAAGGGGATGACGATCATACGGCAGGGAACTGCCTGCAACGCCTTGCACATCCTGTTGGAAGGAAAGCTCAATGTGGACGTAACGGACGTGTCGGGCAATATTGTCCGTGTCGAAGTCATCCAGGCACCCCGCACCTTTGCCACTCCGCATATCTTCGCCGAGAAGAACCAGTTTCCCGCTACCTTTATCGTCGAAGAAGAAGTCACCCTCGTACGTGTGGCTAAAGCCGATTTTTTTACATTGATGCACAGCATGCCGCAACTCCTGCACAATTTCCTTTGCGTCAGCACCAGCTGTAACCGTTGCACGATGACGCGCCTTCGCGTCCTTTCGTTCCGGGGCATCCGCAGCCGTTACATTTATTATCTGCTCGACCACCTGAAAGACGGTTCGGACGTTGTCGAAATGGAGCATAACCAGGTACAGCTTGCCGAATACTTCGGCGTGACGCGCCCTGCGCTGTCCAAAGAGATCAACAAACTTGTCGACAGCGGCTTTATCAAGATTTCCCGCAACAAAGTCCACATCCTGAACAAACAGGCATTGACCTGCATGTTGTGACTCTTTCATGTTTAACTTATTTCACGATCCAGCTTTCGATATTTCGTGTCTTAAAGCTGAAGTTCACGCCGATTTTATACAGTTGGCGCGAATCGCCGGCGAACGGCAGCGCGTACCCCTTCTCTTCGATCTGGCGTAATGCTTCCTCGGCGGAACCTTCCAGTTTGAATTCCATTATATATATGTAGCGGTCTGTTTGCAAGACCAGGTCGACGCGTCCCTGCGATGTGTGATATTCTGCTTTCACATAGAAACCGGCCAGCTTGAAGACGATGAAAAGCACATTCTGATAATGCACTTCCAGATCCCGGATCAATTCGTAAGGCGTATCGGCAAAGAAGTATTGCAGGCGGCGGAAGAATGCGTCGATCTCTCCACCCCGGATTTCCTGGACGAAACGTTGTATCTCAAATGCCGAATCTACAGCGTTTACGGATGTGTAGAAAGGCAGCAGGTAATTGATGAAACCCTCTTCCACTTCTTTGTTAGGGAAGCCTAACCGGTAGATGCCGAATTCCTTATCATATCCTTTTATTGTCAGGTAACCGCTTTGGTAAATGACCGGGATGGGGCTTAAAGAGTTGGCGTCGATGCTGTTCAACACGGCGGAGCTGGTTTGTTCGTGTGCCATTTCATATAGGTTGTAATGGCTTTTCTTCAATAACGCCACCAAATAGGAAGGCGTTCCGGTTTCGAACCAGTAGCTGCCGAACTTCATTTTGGCAAAAGTATTTAACAAGCTGAAAGGATTGTATATCCCTTCCGAGTCTTCAACAAAATGATAGCCGTCGTAACGAGCTTTCAATTCTTTGCAGGCCTGTTCATAATTAATCTTTAGATTGTCTGCAAGTTCATGTAGTTCCTCTTCGAAGTTGACATGGATTTCTTTCTCTGTAATGCCGCAAATATCGATGTACCGGTCGTCCATCGATATATCCATCAGATTATTCAAATCGCTGAACACGCTGACTTTCCCGAACTTGGTCACCCCCGTAAGCAGGGCGAACTTGATGCACCCGTCTTTGGATTTCATCACTCCATAGAAAGGCTTCAATGTATTGCGGAATTTCTCCTGTAACTCCTGATTGGTGATGGCCTGGAGCAATGGTTTGTCATATTCGTCGATCAATATGGCAACGCGTTGGCCGGTCTGTTCGTAAGCCCGCTCTATCACACCGGCAAAACGCAGCGCCAGACTTCTTTCAGCCGGATCAGCCCCGTACAGCTTTTCCCAGGCAACCAGGCTGCGGTTCAGCATATCTTCCAGATCGCTTTCCTGCTCGTATTTGGAAATATTCAAATCTATATGAAGCACCGGACGCACGGTCCATTCCTTTTCCTTCTCTGCAATCGCGAGTCCATCAAACAACTCTTTCTTTCCCTGAAAGTAGGCTTCGAGTGTAGAAATCAGCAGGCTTTTCCCGAACCGTCGGGGGCGGCTCAGGAAGTAGTAACGGCCGGTTTTTACCAAATGATAAATTAACTCTGTTTTATCGATGTAGGTATAGTTGTCTTGTCGAAGACTTTCGAAATTCTGTATGCCGATGGGATAAAGCTTTGCCATATACTTCCGATTAAATTGATTACTACACAAAGTTAGGAAAATATGGTGTAATAACCTCTATCCCCAAAAGCTTTTTAAAAAAGAACAGCGGCTTCCGGGCATTCTGATTGGATGCGATAGAAAATCCCATAGGCAACCCTTTCCTGTTCCCTTAGTGGGAAACGGCAGTTTCCTGCTTAGGAAATTACAGTTCCCTGCCCGGGGAATTTCAGTTTCCTGGGCGAGAAACTGTAGTTCCCTACCGTAGGAAACTGTAATATGTTGTAGCTTAATTAGATAAAGGCCTTTGTTTTGCCTCTCTTTTTACCAGTCGTAACCGTCGATATAACCGTCGAAGTAATCATTCGTTTCAAGCCCAAGTTCTTTTGCCTGCTTGATGATGTATTGCTGTTCTGTAGGGTGGATCAGCCATTCCCCTTTGCGGGCAAGATAATAATTCTTGCGTCCGAAGTGGGAGATAAGCCTGCAGCGGAATGTCTGGGCGGCATTTACTTTCAGCGAGCCGATCAGGTTCAGGAAGCCCTTGGCATAGCGGATTTCTATGTTCGGGCGGTAATATCTGCAATCTCCCTTTATGCTTTTGAGTGCAGCCGGACTTAAAGTCATCAGGAATGCCGGTTTTTCCGGGGCATGTTCCAATGCCAGATGGCGGAGGCAGGTAGAGGACTTGGGGCAATTGTCTGCGGCGCATGTCCCGTAATTGTAAGGGACTTGGGAATAATCGAATTTAATCATGATAGAATTACTATTTAAGATGATCTATAATATATAATGTATGCCTAAAAATGAAACAGCCGGATCAGCAGCAACCCCAACGCCACCGACACTCCGGTGGCAACCAAGCCCGGCATCATGAACGAATGGTTGAGGAGATATTTGCCGATATGCGTCGTCCCGGTCCGGTCGAAATTGATGGCGGCTACGATGGTCGGATAGTTCGGGATAAAGAAATACCCGTTTACGGCGGGGAACAGCGCGATCAGCATATAGGGAGAGATGCCGAGGGCGATTCCTAACGGCAACATCGCGCGGATGGTCGCCGCCTGGCTGAACAAGAGGATGGACATCACGAACAGGGCCAGGCCGAACAGCCACGGCATTTCCGTCACGATATGTTCGATCGAGCCTTTCAGCTCCGCCATGTTCCCGCCGATGAAGGTGTCGCCCATCCAGGCGATGCCGAAGATCGCGACGACCGCCTGCATGCCGGCGGAGAAGACGGAGCCTTGTACGGCCTTTATCCCGTCCGTCCGGGTGACGAGGAGGATAAGGGCGGCTGCCGAAAGCATCAGGATCTCGATGATATGCGCCATCTGCATCTGCCGGGTCGCCCCGTCTGCCAGGCCGAACACCGGGCGCAACGAATCCATCGAGCCGAAGAGGACGATGCCGATTGTCGCCGCAATGAATATGATCACCGACAGGAGGGCGGCGCGATGGTTCTCGACTCCTTTCGCCCTATATTTATCGCCCGTGAACTCCCCGTTTGCGATGCGGCGCAGGTATTCGGGGTCTTCCGCCAGCTCTTTTCCGACGTGCAGCGAGCAGAACGCTCCCGTCAGGACACCGGTCAACGTGCAGGGGACGGAGATCATCAGGATGTCCATCAACGATATATGTTGCCCCGACAGCATACTGAGCAATGCTACGGTCGCCGCCGAGATCGGACTGGCGGTAATGGCCTGCTGGGAGGCGATCACCGCAATCCCTAACGGCCGTTCGGGACGTATCTTCGTTTCGGTTGCAACCTCCGCTATCACGGGAAGGACCGAATAAGCCACATGTCCCGTTCCCGCAATGAAGGTGAAGATATAAGTAACCAGCGGGCTGAGGAGCGTGATCTTGGAGGGATTCTTGCGCAGCAACTTTTCCGCCCATTTCACCATCAGGTCCAGTCCGCCGGCTGCCTGCATGCAACTGGCGGCGGCGATGACGGCGACGATCATCAGCATCACGTCGATGGGGGGCGAAGTAGGCTCCAGTCCGAATCCGAAAGTGAGGACCGCCAGTCCCAGTCCGCCTAATACGCCTAAACCGATACCGCCGAGGCGGGCTCCGATAATGATTGCAATTAAAACGAATAGTAATTGTAACAACATGTCTTGTAAAATGCAGATTTAGTTTGTAAAGGTTGCAAATTTAATTATTTTTGTTGCGCTAAGTACTACAAAAACAATTAATACGAATGAAAAGAATCTATTTCGCAGCTTTGGTAGGCTTGTTTGGGTGCGTGTCGGCCTTGTCGGCACAAGGGCGGAGTGAAGTCCTGTTGGAGAAAAACTGGAAGTTCACCCGCGAAGACAACAACGAGTTTATAAAACCTGCTTTCGACGACAGCAAGTGGCAGTCCGTGACTGTCCCGCACGATTGGGCGATCTACGGCCCTTTCAGTTCCCAGAACGATAAACAGGAGGTCGCCATCTCGCAGGACGGCCAGAAGGAGGCGATGGAGCATGCCGGGCGTACCGGCGGGCTGCCGTTTGTCGGTGTGGGCTGGTATCGCACCGAGTTCGACGTCCCGCAGTTCCAGGCCGGTAAGCGGGCGACGATCCTGTTCGACGGGGCGATGAGCCATGCCAATGTCTATATCAACGGACAGAAGGTCGGCTATTGGCCGTATGGTTACAACTCCTTTCACTTCGATATCACGAAATATCTGAAGCCCGGGCAGAAGAACACCCTCGCCGTCCGTTTGGAAAACCTGCCGGAATCTTCCCGCTGGTATCCCGGAGCCGGCCTTTACAGGAATGTTCACCTGATCGTTACCGAAGACGCCTATATCCCGGTTTGGGGGACATATATCACGACTCCTTCGGTCAACGAAAAGTTTGCCAAAGTGAACGTGCGCACCAAAGTGGTGCTTCCCGAAGGGGCCGATCCTGCCAAATACAGCGTGGAAACCGGCGTATGGAACCCGAACAAGCAGAAGCTGACGGCTGTCCGCACTTCTCTTGCGCAGATGAAATACGACAACGGCCAGGCGGAGCAGGAGTTTATCATCCGGGATCCGTCCTTATGGTCGCCCGAAATGCCGGCTTTGTATTCGGCAGAAACCCGCCTGTATGAAGGCGACGAGCTGAAGGATGTCTATACGACTCCTTTCGGTATCCGCTCGATCGAGATCATACCGGACAAAGGCTTCTTCCTGAACGGCAAGCGGACCGTCTTCAAGGGCGTCTGCAACCATCACGATCTCGGCCCGTTGGGGGCTGCCGTCAACGACGCTGCCATCCGCCGCCAGATCCGCATCCTGAAAGACATGGGGTGTAACGCGATCCGTACTTCCCACAACATGCCTGCTCCTGAGTTGGTAAGGGCTTGTGACGAAATGGGTATGATGATCATGGCGGAGAGCTTTGACGAGTGGAACGTGGCGAAATGCAAGAACGGTTACAATCTGCTCTTCGACGAATGGGCGGAGAAAGACCTTGTGAACTTGCTTCATAACTTCCGCAACAATCCGAGCGTCGTCATGTGGTGCATCGGTAACGAAGTGCCCAACCAGTGGAACGAAGGCGATTGCAAGATTGCCAAATGGTTGCAGGATATCTGCCACCGCGAAGATCCGACACGCCCGGTAACCCAGGGAATGGATGCCCCCGATGCCGTGGTCAACAACAACTTTGCGGCCGTGATGGATGTGCCCGGTTTCAACTACCGTCCTTTCAAATACAAGATAAACTATAAGAAGTTGCCGCAGCGGATCGTCTTAGGCAGCGAAACGGCATCGACGGTCAGTTCACGCGGCGTTTATAAGTTCCCGGTCGAACGGAAGGCGATGGCGAAATACGACGATCACCAGAGTTCGGGTTATGACGTGGAACACTGCGGTTGGTCCAATTTGCCGGAAGACGACTTCATCCAGCACGAAGATTTGCCGTATTGCATCGGTGAGTTCGTGTGGACGGGATTCGACTATCTCGGTGAACCGACTCCCTACTATACGGATTGGCCAAGCCATAGTTCCCTGTTCGGCATCATCGACCTGGCAGGTATTCCGAAGGATCGCTATTTCTTGTACCGCAGCCATTGGAACAAGGCAGAGCGTACCCTGCATATCCTGCCTCATTGGACCTGGCCGGGACGTGAAGGCGAAGTGACGCCTGTCTTCGTCTATACCAATTATCCTACAGCCGAACTCTTTATCAACGGCAAGAGCCAGGGGAAACGCACGAAAGACCTGAGCATCGAACTGGACAGCAGCTATACCGAGGCCGCCCAAAAGAGTTTCGAACGACAGAAGCGCTACCGCCTGATGTGGATGGACACGAAATATGAACCGGGCACGCTGAAGGTGGTCGCTTATGACAAGGAGGGCAACCCCGTCGCCGAAGAGGAAGTGCATACTGCCGGCAAGCCTCACCATATCGAACTGGCCGCCGACCGCGACCGTCTGAAAGCCGATGGCAAGGATCTCTCTTTTATCAATGTCCGTGTTGTCGACAAGAACGGCAACCTCTGCCCTGACGCCACCCATAAGGTGAAGTTCAGCGTCCGAGGCTCCGGCTCTTACCGCGCGGCCGCCAACGGCGACCCTGCGTCGCTCGAATCTTTCCAGGCTCCGCAGATGTCCCTTTTCAAAGGACAACTGACAGCAGTCGTACAGACGGAAGAAACACCGGGCGTGATAGTCCTTGAAGCATCCGCTCCGGGTGTGAAGAGTGCGAAGATAGAACTGATCAGCGAATAGGCCGGATTGAGTGGTTATCCCGGTAAAAACGAATAGGCATCGGATTGGAAACGGACAGGCATCCGTTATGAATCCGATGCCTATCTGTTTTTTACTTGTCGGTAACGATATTCCCAAACACATCGAACTCGACCGTTACAGCCTGCCCGTTGTGGATGACATTGAATTTGTGGAAGGCGCCGTTGGCATCTATGAACATGTAAATGGACTCCACCTGGTCGCTTCCGTATTCGGAGGCCTTGAAGGCATCCATGATGACTGTCGGGACTTCCTGTTCCGAAACTTTCCAGGTCGTACTTTTCCAGGTATATATCTGGGTCAGTTCGGCAATCTTCAGGGTCTTCCCGTCGAGGATCGCCAACTGTACACCGAAAGTCGTGTTTTCTATATCCAGCAACTCTGCTCCCTGGAAGGTCAGCTCCATCAGACCGGCCACTTTTTCGGGGACGATGATCGGTTGATCGACATCATCTTTGGCATTATCGACCGCTTTGATCAGGTCGCCGTATAAAGTGTAATACAGGTCGGTCTCCTGTTCCGCCTTTTCTACTTCTACCTTATATACGGTTCCCATTCCGGCTCTGCCGATGGTATCGGCTTCCTCGATCTTCCAACCGGCATATTTGCCTTGTTTGATATCGGTCGAGATAGCCGTAGGCAACTCGTTGAGCGGCAAGTCCGTCTTGATCATGGCCCATACTCCGAGATGGTCGAACCAGGCGGTGTTATCGAGCGAGTTGTTTTCAAAGTCAATTACATAATAATCGTCATTGACTGTCCATTCTGTGTCGCGGGCATCCGGATATTTGGCATTGAAAGCGTCCAGGATGGTTTTGGGAGGTTCGATGCCGCCCGGTATGTTTTCGTCGTCTTTGCTACAGCCGGCAAAGAGCAGGGCGAAACTTGCGAAGATCGTAAAGACTGAAATTTTAGTGTTCATAATTTATCGTTTTAATTTGTTACGAATAAACAACAGCCGGGATGGAAAAGTTTTCTCAAAACCGAACACACTGTCCGATATTGAACACTTATTCCGGATCATATCTTCACGTAATCAATGATTTATGTTTTTGGCACGGAGTTTGCCTTGTAAAAGCCGTCAAGGCGGGAATGCCGGAAAAAGAAGATTTAAAACAACATTAAATATGGACAGAGAGATTTCAAAAGAAGTACAGAGAAAAGAACAACGCAAACAGTTTATCAAGATAGGAGCTGTCGCCGGTGGTCTTATCGTCCTGATCGTAGTGGTGATCTCCATGCTTCAGACCAGTCTGAAACGGAAAGACCTCAACATTTCGAAGGTCGACAAGGGAGTGATCGAAGTTTCGGTCAGCGCGTCCGGCAAAGTGATCCCCGCGTTTGAGGAAATCATCAATTCGCCGATCAACTCCCGCATCGTGGAAGTGTATAAGCGGGGCGGCGATTCGGTCGATGTCGGCACGCCTATCCTGAAACTGGATTTGCAGAGCGCCGAGACCGAATATAACAAGCAGTTGGACGAAGAACAGATGAAGAACCTGCAACTGGAACAACAGCGCGTGACGAACCACAACAAACTTTCGGAAATGGAAATGAACCTGAAAGTCTCCCGTATGGAACTGGATCGCAAGGCTGTCGAACTCCGTAACGAACGCTATTTGGACAGCTTGGGCGCCGGTACGACCGACAAAGTCCGCCAGGTGGAACTCGATTATAACGTGAGTGTCCTCAAACTGAAGGAAGACGAGCAAAAATATAAGAACGAACAGGCTCTTGCCGAAGCGGATCTGAAAGTAAAAGAGTTGGAACTGAATATCTTCCGCAAAAGCCTTGCCGAGACCCGGCGCACGTTGGAAGATGCCCGGATCCGTTCGCCCCGCAAAGCGATCCTGACCTATGTGAACAACGAGATCGGCTCGCAGATAGGCCAGGGGGCGAAGGTGGCGATCGTTTCAGACCTGTCACACTTCAAGATCGAGGGCGAGATTGCCGATACCTATGGCGACCGTATTGCCGCAGGCAGCAAGGCGGTTATCAAGATCGGCAGCGACAAGCTGGACGGCACGGTGAGCGATGTGACTCCGCTGTCGAAGAACGGCGTGATCTCTTTCACCGTCCAGTTGGAGGAAGACAATCATAAACGTCTCCGCTCCGGTTTAAAAACGGATGTCTATGTCATGAATGCCGTGAAAGACGACGTGCTCCGCATCGCCAACTCTTCCTATTATGTAGGGAAAGGGGAATACGAACTCTTTGTCGTCAACGGCGACCGGTTGTTGAAGCGCAAGGTGCAGTTGGGTGACAGCAACTTCGAATATGTCGAAGTGGTCAGCGGCCTGCAGGAAGGCGACGAGGTCGTTGTCTCGGATATGAACGCTTATAAGGATAAAAACAAACTGAAATTAGAAGAATAAGTAAGATAATCTGCTGTATGGTAAAACAATATTTGAAACAGGCTTTCTACATGCTGAAAGAGAATCGTCTTGTCAGCATTATCTCCATAGCGGGTACGGCGATATCGATTGCTATGATTATGATCGTGGTGCTGGTGTTCCAAATCCAGTTCGCCAACTATTATCCGGAGAACGACCGCGACCGGATGATGTATGTGGAAAGCGGCACGGAAGTACAGTCTTCCAATGGTTGGAACAGAGGGAATATGTCGGCCGAAGCGGTCAAGGAGTGTTTCTACTCGTTGGAACTTCCGGAAGCCGTATCGGGTTATGCTCTGAGTTTGAAACCGCTTTCCATTCCGGGAAAGCGTATGTATAAAGGATATGAGATCAAATACACCGACCCCGGCTTCTGGCTGGTCTTTTCTTTCCGGTTCGTGGCGGGGAAACCTTTCACGCAGGCCGACTTCGATTCCGCCATTCCGGCGGCCGTCGTTTCGGAAAGCGTGGCACGGAAGCTCTATGGCTCCACGGATGTGGTGGGGAAGGACGTGGTTATCGACCAGGCCGTTTATACGATTTGCGGCGTGGTGGAAGATGTCAGCCGCGCCGCCGACACGGCTTTCGCCTCTGTTTGGGTGCCCTATACGACCGACCGCATCCTCTTGGCCAATACGACGAAAGAGAATATGGCCGGCTCCTTTTCCGTTTGCATTTTGGCGAAGCGGAAAGGGGATTTCGATGCCATCCGACAGGAACTGGACCGTCAGATCGAACGTTATAACGGGATGAAGAAAGACTGCAAGATCAATTTCATGGGGAATCCGATTACTCGTTTGGATGTCGCGATCGGTTCTGAGGGGCAGGTGCATGTGTCGTTAAAGGACTATCTGCTGGAGACCGGATCGTTGCTGCTCTTCCTGCTGTTTGTCCCCGCCTTGAACCTGTTGGGGGTGACGCAGTCTGCCGTACAGAAGCGGCGGGCGGAGATGGGGGTCCGGAAAGCTTTTGGGGCGACCTGTGGAGTATTGATCCGTCAGGTATTGTACGAGAACGGGTTGATGACGTTGATCGGAGGAGCGTTGGGATTGATCCTTTCGCTGTTGTTCCTTCCGGTTTGCAAGGATTTCTTATTGAAGAGTGCGGATACGGCGTTAAGCGGCGATATGCTTTTCCAGCCGATAACGTTCGGGGCGGCCTTGCTGTTTTGCCTGTTGCTGAATCTGCTTTCAGCGGGCATACCGGCAGCACGGATAGCTCGCCAGAAGATCGTGGTCTCTCTGAAAGACGGTGAAGAGTTTAAAGAATAAGAGGAGGATATAGAAATGATCAAGCATATATGGACAATGATTTGGAACCAGCGGAGCAGTAATGGCTGGATATTCATGGAGTTGTTGTTGGTGTTCGGTGTACTTTGGGTTATGATGGATTCGATGTTGGTCAGCTTGTGTACTTACCAGCGTCCGCTTGGGTTTGACATCACGAACGTCTACAAGGTGAACATCGGGAAAAAGGCGGCAGGCATACCGGGTTATAAGCCTGATTCGTTGTTGAATACATCTACGGGTGAAGATCTGGTACGTTTGACAGGAAATATCCGCCGGGCCCCGGAAGTGGATGAGGTATGCATCGCAAACGCCTCTTGCCCGTACACCTGGTCCAATAGCTGGACTATGTTAGTGAGGGCGGATGCCGATACCAGCATGAAGGCCGATTATTTCCAGTGTTTCCGTACGACGCTTTCCTATTTTGACGTGTTGCGTATCAAAGATCGCGAAGGCCGCCCGTTGCGTCCGATAGTGGAGAATAATATCGGCGATTTGGTGATAACGGCCGATTTGGAGGATAAGTTCTTCGAGGGAGAGTCGGGCATAGGGCAGCGAGTCAAATGGTCAGCTTGGGAAACGGAATCCATAACGGTTGCTGCCGTTACTTCTCCTATCCGGCAGAATGAGTTCAGTGTGAGCACTCCTTGTTTATATCGATTGATGCGTACGGACGAAGAAGTGGTTGAAATGATCTCTTGGGCAAAGGCGGAGAATGTGGATTGTTTGGTCCGCATGAAAGACGGCTTCAAGGCGGAAGAGATGGAGGCCTTCCTGGATAAGATGGGTCAGCAGTTGGAGGTGAACAACTTATATGTGTCCTGTGTGATCCCGTTGGAAGAGCAACGTCCTGTGATCCTGAAAGGCCGGATGGACAACTTGAAGAAGAAAATCGCCTTAGTCGGTTTCATGCTGGTGAATGTCTTCTTCGGCATTGTCGGCACCTTCTGGCTCCGCACGCAATATCGTCGGGGAGAGATCGGACTGCGGTCGGCATTAGGAGCTTCGCGAGGCACGTTGAAGCGGTATCTCGATGTGGAAGGGCTTTCGCTGCTCGCTTTTACCATTCCGTTAGTGCTCATCTTCATTGCCAATACGCTTTATTTTGATCTGCCCGACACGGCAAAAATGGCTTACACCTGGTGGCGTTTCTTAGTCGCTTTCGGCGGTGCGTTCCTGTTGCTGGCCGCCATGATCTGGGTCGGTATCTGGTTTCCGGCACGCAGGATTGCGAAGATGGACCCGGCAGAGGCTTTACATTACGAATAATAAATAGTAGCTAATATGTTCAAACAGTATTTCAAACAAGCCATCCAGATGTTGAAGGAGAATCGCCTTACCAGTGTGATCTCGATTCTTGGAACGGCGCTTTCGATTGCGATGATACTGGTGGTGATTCTCCAGTTTCAAATCAGACTGGTAGGTTTCCGCCCGGAGTCTAACCGGGACAGGATGCTTTATATCCTGGGGATACGGGCGGACTCGCGTGACGACAAGAACCGCAACTCGACCGCCATGTCGGACGGTGTGGTGAAGGAATGCCTGTACGGTCTTCAGACCCCTGAAGCGGTGACGGCTATGGCCGGAGGCAGTACGATCGTTTCGTTGCCGAACCGCCGGTTGTTCGAAGAATTTACGGTTCGTTACACCGATCCCGGCTTTTGGAAGGTGTTCGATTTCCATTTCCTCTCCGGGAAACCTTTTACGGAGGCCGATTTCAGTTCCGGCCTGCCCCGTGCAGTGATCACGGATCGGTTGGCACGCAAGCTCTTCGGCTCGGAAGAACCGGTAGGGAAAGAGATCCTGATGGGCTATGTGGCCTATCAGGTCACCGGTGTGGTGAAGGAACCGACGCGGGCTGCCGGGGGGGCCTATTCCGATGTCTGGGTTCCCTATACCAGTAATACCAATTATGTGGATATGAAGTCGTGCGGTGGCGTTTGCGGGAACTTCACTGCGGTGATTCTGGCACGTACGCCCGGCGATTTCGATGCGATCCGGGCGGAGATCCGTCAGGCGGTGTCGCGCTATAATGCAGCCGGGCGGGAATTTGTGCTGGGTATCAATTACGTGTTTTCCCGGATGGACATAGCGTTGGGATCGAACGATATGAACGGAGGCATACAGGTCGGTTGGAAGGAGTATCTGGTTGACAAAGTCCCCTTGCTGCTCTTCTTGCTGCTGATTCCGACGTTGAACCTGACGGGTGTCGTGCAGTCGTCCGTACAGAAACGCCGTTCCGAGATGGGAGTCCGCAAGGCGTTCGGGGCAACGAAAGGACGCCTCCTGACACAAGTCTTGTGCGAGAACCTGATCACGACGTTGATAGGGGGGATCATCGGGATTATCCTCTCCGTCGTGCTGCTTCAACTCTGTAAATCATTCCTCCTGTCCAAAGAGACGGTACTCACGTTTGAGATGCTGTTCAAACCCGTGTTGTTTGCCGCAGCCCTCTTCTTCACCCTGTTGCTGAACTTGCTGAGCGCCGGCCTGCCCGCCATCCGCATCGCCAGGGAACAGATTGTGGAGGCATTGAAAGAAAATTAGTCTATAACATATTAACGATAGATAAACTGAATACAATGATCAAACATATCCTGAAAATAATGTGGAACCAGCGTCGCAGTAACGGCTGGATATTTGCGGAGTTGCTGATTGTCGCCTGTGTGCTTTGGATGATGACGGATGCGTTCTGGGTGGATAACCGGACATACCATGCTCCGTTGGGATTCGATATCGAGAACGTCTGGCGTTTCAAGTTAAGCAAACTGGATGCGAAAGCTCCGGGCTACGTCGCCGATTCCCTGTACCATTCGTCCGATCCGGAAGACCTCACGCAGTTGATGACCCAGATCCGCCAGAACCCCGAAGTCGAGGATGTCTGCGTCACCTTCTATTCCTGTCCCTATTCGAACGGCAACTCCTGGCGCGAAGTCAAGCCGGTGGATGGCGATACCGTGTATGCCCATAATATGCAGACGTTCCAGTTGCGTAACGTCACTCCCGAATACTTCCGCCTTTTCCGTATCCGGACAGCAGACGGAGAGCCGGTGTACGACAAGGTGGCCGGGAAACACAATGTGATCGTCATCACTCCGGAGATGGCGGAAGGTTTCTATCACGGTGCTCCGAACGTCGTGGGCCGGCGCGTTTATCATGGCGGGAATGATTTTACGTCCGAGATCGCGGCCGTTTCAGCTTCCATCCGTTCGAATGACTATGAACGTCCGGAAGCCTGTTACTTCCAATGCCTCGAAGGAGAACTGTACAACTCGACCGTCAGCAGTTTCGGAGCCAGCAGTGCCGAGTTCTGTGTCCGTATGAAACACCCTTATACGCAGGACGAGATGAATCGTTTCCTGGACGGGATGGAAGAGCGGCTGACGGTAAACAACCTGTATGTGTACGGCATTTCCCCGATCTCTTCTTTCCGCGACCGCCAAATGTATTACTATGACCGGGAGGCGAACAACAAGATGTCCCTGATGGCTTTCATGCTGGTGAACGTCTTTTTCGGCATCATCGGTACTTTCTGGCTCCGCATGCAGAACCGCAAGGGCGAGATCGGCCTCCGCATGGCCTTGGGCGCCCACCGGATCACGTTGAAACGTTATATGTACACCGAGGGCCTTTGCCTGCTGGCACTGACATTGCCGCTCGTCATCCTCTTCGCCTTCAACATGGTGTTTATGGACAAGCTCGATACCTATCGCCAGCCGCTCAGCTTGGTACGCTTCGGCGTGACTTTCGGTATTACCTACCTGATGATGGCTGCCATGATCTGCATCGGCATCTGGTTCCCTGTCCGCAAAGCCGTCCGGACGGCTCCGGCGGAGGCGTTGCATTATGAATGAGAAGATTTGCAAAACCGGACAATGTGTTCAATATCGGACACCTCTTGTTTTGTGTAGTTGTTGATTAATAGTTCTTTACCTCTTTGGCACGCAATTTGCCCCTTAGAGGACATATCGGTAAATCATCATTAAACAAAAGAAATAATAACAACGGGCCGGCCCCAAGGTCTGTCCCACAACAAACAATAACGATTATGATAACACTTACAAATCTTGAGAAGATCTACCGGACGAAAGAGATCGAGACGGTTGCCCTGGAGAACGTGAACCTGACAGTCAATAAGGGAGAATTCCTGAGTATCATGGGCCCCTCCGGATGCGGCAAATCCACCTTGCTGAACATCATCGGCCTCTTGGATGCCCCGACCTCCGGCACTGTCGAGATTGCAGGGACCAACACGGTCAATATGAACGACAAGCAACTGGCCGAGTTCCGTAACCGGAAGTTAGGTTTCGTCTTCCAGTCTTTCCACCTGATCAATTCGCTGAACGTGCTCGATAATGTCGAACTGCCCCTTCTCTACCGTAAGGTCAGTGCCAAAGAACGCCGTGAAGCCGCCGTCGCCGTGCTCGAAAAGGTCGGCCTCTCGCACCGTATGCGCCACTTCCCGACGCAGCTCTCCGGCGGCCAGTGCCAGCGTGTCGCCATCGCCCGTGCCATTGTCGGGGGTCCCGACATCATCCTCGCCGACGAACCGACCGGTAACTTGGACTCCAAGATGGGCGCCGAAGTCATGGAACTGCTCCACAAACTGAACAAGGAAGACGGACGCACCATCGTCATGGTCACCCACAACGAGGACCAGGCCAAGCAGACAAGCCGCACGGTACGCTTCTTCGATGGCCGCCAGGTGATGTAGGAAGACGAGGCTCTGCGTCACTGCCCGAAGATGGACGTCTTGCAGGCCCGATGTAGCTAAGCGTCTATCATGCCGCATAGCTATGCGGTTGGTTGCCGCAAACCTATGCTGCTTAATGCCGCGTAGCTATGCGGTAACAAGCCGCAAACCTACGCGGTAAGATCGAAGCAACGGTGTAGAGGCTTTAGACGACGGTAAAGGTGAGATAGCCATACCGCTCTTGTTTGTAAGGGCGGTAGGCGGGGTTGAATTGGCTGCCGATGACCGCCTCCCATTCACCCGGCGTAAAGTCGATGTCGGTGAGGAAGCAAAGGCGGTTCACCGAGTTGACGGACATCTTGCTGGGAGGATAGAAATATTCTTCACCGGTAGCGACACACCGGAGCTGGACGCCGACACCGGGCAGGTCGCCCATCAGCGTCAATCGCCTGCCGTAGATCGAGATGAACGGATGGCGTCCGGCAGGAAGCTGGTTGTAAGGCTCGGTGCTGTCGACCGTGCGAGGTTCGATCTTGAGGCTGACGTAGGCCGGACGGGGGGCATTGGCAAAAGTTTCCTGCGTGATGTTTTCGACCGGGATGCGTGCCGTGCGCTGTTTCAGTTGGGGCGAAGGGCGGAGGCAAGGGGTGAGGGCATGTTTCGTGCGGTTGAACTTCTCGCCCAAGTATTCGAAGCTCCCGGAGGTGGTGATCTCCGTGCGGCCGAAGCCGAAATCGACGTTAAAGCCGTCTTCGATGGCCTCGTAGATCTCGTTCTTGATGATGTTGAAAGCCGTGACGAGGGTCTCTTTGCCGTATATGCTCCTTTTTTCGACAATACGTTCGGCGATCGTTTCGATGCCGATGGTACGGCGGAAGATGACACTGGCTCTATAGCCTTTGTAGCCGGGCAGGTAGCTTTTGCTGACGCGGATATATGATTTCGGGGGCTTCGGTCCCAGTTCTGATTCAGGTAATTCTTTGTCCATGATCGTTCAGATTTAATGATTAGGTGATAAAGGTAAGAATAAAAAAGGTAATAATATAAATCAGCTTTTACCAAACCAATACATTATATATATGTATAAACAATATCTCAGACAAGCCTGGCAATTGATGAAGCAGAACCGTTTCTTCAGTGCCGTCTATATCATCGGTACGGGATTGGCGATCTCGATGGTGATGGTGATGGCTATCGCCTATCATATACGTACGGCCAATATGGCTCCTGAAGTGCATCGCGACCGGATGCTGTATGTCTCTTTCCTTGAATATGCGAAGGATAAAAGCAACAGCTCGTTCTTTTTCAGCGCCCGCTCGGCTAAAGAATGCCTCCTGTCCTTGCGAACGGCCGAGGAGGTGGCGGTGACGACCGACCCGACGATCATGTCGATATTGGCAGGCGAATCGTATGCCCGGCTGTCCGGCACGGGTGATCCCTACAAGGTGGTGATGATGGGGACCAACGACGGCTTTTGGCGTATTTTCGACTTCACCTTCGTAGACGGCCGCCCGTTCGGCGAGGCGGAGTTCCGGTCTGCCGTGCCCCGTGCGGTGATCTCTTCGTCGCTGGCGAGGAAGCTCTTTTCGCGGACGGATGTGTCGGGACAGGCCTTCCTGCTGGATGATGTGGAATATATCGTGAGCGGAGTGGTGAAGGATGTATCGTACATCACCCCTGCGGTCGTTGCCGATTTGTGGGTTCCCTATTCCTGCCTTCCCACCGTTATGGAGACGGGCAGTAGCGAACGGGAGGCATCGCTGGGCTTTCTGGTAGGATGCATCCTGCCTGCCCGCGGCGTCTCCGAAGAAGAGGTGGCGCATGAACTGGACGAGCAGATCCGGCTTTACAACTCGACCTTGCGCGATGGGAAGATCCGGCTGATGAATGGCCTGGAAGCACATGGCAGGCATGTGGTCAGCCAGTTCGCAGGAGGAAGCATCGGGAGCGGGGCGAGCGGGGCAAACGGGATGAACCCGGTGGATGTCCTCTATTTCGTATTCTTCCTGCTGATCCTGCTCTTCCTGCTGGTCCCGGCTATCAATCTTTCGGGCTTGAACGCCTCCCACATGCAGGACCGCATTGCCGAGTTAGGCGTGCGCAAAGCTTTCGGGGCGTGCAGGACGGGGCTGTTCATGCAGATTTTGATCGAGAATATGGTGCTGATGTTGCCCGGAGGATTGGTCGGCTTGCTGTTCTCTTACCTGCTGATCCTGCTTTTCCGGAATCTGTTGCTGGTTCCGGGAGTGTTCGTCATGATGACGGGCGGGGCGAATATGGACCTGACTCCGGGGATGATGCTGAACCTTCCGGTCTTCGGGTATGCCTTT
Organism: Parabacteroides sp.; assembly: GCF_977054455.1. Lineage (NCBI taxonomy): Bacteria > Pseudomonadati > Bacteroidota > Bacteroidia > Bacteroidales > Tannerellaceae > Parabacteroides > Parabacteroides sp. The sequence continues at coordinate 54,427 of NZ_CDRTCT010000004.1, forward strand.
TTGGTCTGTTTGGTGCTCAACTTCCTGTCGTCGTCAATACCGGTCTGGCGTGCCGTACGGGTGAATATAATAGATGCTATAAACGGTTAAACGGAGAAATGCCATGTTTAAACATATACTCAAACTGATCAAGGCCCAGGGCAAAAGCAATGCCTGGGTGTTTATGGAACTGCTGATCGTCTTTATCCTGCTCTGGTGGTCGATCGATACGACCCTGATGCAGGGGATTACCGCCTTGCAGCCGGAAGGCTTCTCGGTTGATAATGTCTGCAAGGTCACCTTGGCGGTCCGTCCGCGCACCAGCGCTTCCTATGTGGATTATCAGGAAGGCGGCGAAGAGGCCGGGAAAAACTATCTTCGTATTATCGAGCGTCTGAAGATGCACCCGGATGTCGGGACGGTCGCTTTCTTCGGACCGCATTCGGCGCCTTTTAATTATTCGAGTAATAGCAGGACTTGCTGGAACGATACGGTCTCGGCAGTCAACAGCCTTTGTTATACGGTCACACCGGATTATTTCCGGGTATTCGGCATCCATGCCGTTGACGGAGGTTCTCCCGACCGGTTGGCGGATGCCTTGGCAGACGGATGGGTCGTCAGCCGGACGTTGGAGGAGAAGCTCGTTGATGGTGCGCATTTGCAGGGCAAGCGCTTGGCTTGGGATAATAAAGGGGATAGCACGACCTACCGTGTCAACGGCATAACAGTTCCGATCAAGAAGCAGGGTTTCGATCAACCCCGTCCGGTTGTTTTTACGCTCCTGACGGAAAAAGATCTATACGAGGCAGACGAGCGGGAATTGGGGCAGATGCAGATCGCTTTCCGCCTTCGCTCCGGTGTAACGGGCTCGTCCGACTATGCGGCATCGTTCAAGACGGAGATGAAGCAGAGTTTGGCTGCCGGCAACTTCTGGCTGGCCGATGTGCAGTATTATCCGGATATCCGCAGGAAGTTCCTCGACAACACGATGCAGGTGAACGGGCAGAGATTGAATATCGCAGTGAATGCCTTCCTGTTGGTGAATGTCTTCTTAGCGGTGATCGGCACGTTCTGGTTTCGTGTGAACCGCCGCAAGGGCGAGTTGGGGCTGCGTATGGCAGTTGGTTCTTCCCGCCGCACGATCCGGCAACTGGTCGTTGGCGAAGGGTTGTTGATCCTGACGATTGTCAGCATTCCGGCTTTGCTGCTTTGCCTGAACATGGCTTATGCCGATATGCTCAGCACGGTGGTGATGAAGGTGACCTTCGGACGTCTGTTGGTTGTCAGCCTGTTGACCTGGGGAATCCTGGCCGGCATCATCTTCCTGGCAACCTGGTATCCGTCCCGCAAAGCGTCGCGGTTGGAGCCGGCGGAGGCGTTGCACTATGAATAATTGTCAATTAAAAAACAAATGGTATGATAAAAATCTATCTCAAACAAGCCTGGAACCTGATCCGGCAGGAACGTCTCTTCAGCCTGATCTATATCGTCGGGACAGGGCTGTCCGTGTCGATGGTGATGGTCCTGTCGATCGTCTTCTACATGAAGGTTGCCAATATCTATCCGGAGACGAACCGCGACAGGATGTTGGTCGCCAAGAGCGGGATGGTCAAACATAAGAACGGTTCCAACTCCAGCAGTTCCCTTTCCGAGGAGATGATCAACACCTGCTTCGGCTCTTTGAATGGTGTGGAGGCGATTGCCTTGATTTCAAGGGACGATGGCGAATGCATGGTGCAGCCGGATGGAGATCCGGTACAGTTGCCGGTGGCGGTCAAGTACGTGAATACGGACTTCTGGAAGGTCTTTGAGTTCCGCTTTTTGAGTGGCAAACCGTTTACCGATGCTGACCAGCAATCGGCTATCCGGACGGCAGTCATTGCCGAGAGCCTGGCGCGTCGTCTGTTCGGTACGACCGATGCTGTGGGCAAGTCCATCTCGGTCGATTTCCGGCAGTACCAGGTCTGCGGCGTGGTGAAAGATGCTTCGCTGGTTACGGAAAAGACATATGCTTTGGTCTGGTTCCCCTATACGGTGGCCGACGGATATAAGTCGCGAAGCAGTTGGAACGACACTCGGGCATTAGGCGATTATAGGGCTTATATATTGGCTGCGGAGGGGACGGATTTGAAAGCCCTGAAAAAGGAGGCGGAGGAAAATGCCGAACGCTACGGGAAGACGTTGGGTGAAGGTACTTTTACGGCATTGGGACAACCGGATTATTATTGGCAGTCCTGCTTCCGGTATTGGAGCAACGTCAGTCCGGATTACGGGTTGGTGGCCCTGCAATACGGGTTGATCATCCTGATCTTCCTGCTGGTTCCGTCTGTCAGCCTTTCCGGCATGACCGATTCGCGCATGGAAAGGCGTTTGTCGGAGATGGGCGTGCGGAGGGCTTTCGGGGCTCCGGTCGGTTCGTTGATGACACAGATCATTTCGGAAAACTTCCTGTTCACGATACTGGGCGGAGTGTTCGGACTCTTTTTTTCGTATCTGCTGATCTATCTCACGCGTGACTGGATTCTGCAGATCGGGGCAAGTTTTGTCAATGCTTTGCCGGAAGGGGCGGATATTGTTTTTACTCCCGGCATGCTGATGAACTATCAGGTGTTCGGCATTGCGTTGCTCGTCTGCTTCGTGCTGAACCTGCTTTCTGCGCTGGTTCCTGCCTGGAGGGCTTCACATCGTCAGATTATTAATTCGTTGAATGCAAAATAGGCGCTTTATGTTAGTACATATATTTAAACAGTTATGGAACCGTAAGCGGAGTAACTTATGGATCGGAATAGAACTTTTGCTGGTTTTCTGCCTGCTTTGGTACATTGTGGATTATTTCTTTGTCCTCGAATATAACAAGAGCCTGTCTTCTTGCCGGGACTTGGATCATACCTGGCAAGTGAATGTGGCTTTGCTCCCTGCGGAACATCCCGACTATCAGCCGAGTGAAAGCGATTCGACTGCGCTTCTTGACAATTATAACCGTGTGCTTGACCGGATTCGCCGGTATAAAGACGTGGAAGCGCTGACTGTATTAAGCGGTTGGAGCACGCCCGGGGGAGGCAGTTTTTATGGCGACTGGTTCCGGAGCCGTCGGGATACGACACGTGAGGGGAACGGACAGGCTATAATGTTTGACCCGCAGACTGATTTCTTCAAGGTATTCCGGCATACGACACAGGATGGCAAGCCCGTATCGGTCGAAGATTTCGATTGGTCGGACCCCAAGGCGATCGTAATCGGTGATCTGGCTGCCAAAACCTTTTTTCCGGACGGGAAACTGTTAGGGGAGGTCTTGGAGAGTCCGAACAGTCCGGAAGACTATTATTTCGTAGTAAAAGGTTCGATCGGAGATATTAAACGCTTCGATTATGAACGTCCCCAGCTGGCTTTCTATCGTCCGGAACGGATAAAGCCCGATAATATAGCAAATATGGAGATTGCTATCCGCAGTCGGGAGCACCTGTCGGACGGGCGATTCCTTCAGAACTTTAAGAATGCGATGAGCCGTGAACTGCGTATAGGCAACTTCTACCTGAGAGGAATCAAATCCTATAACCAGATTAATGCCGAAACGGATTTCACATTCGGACAAACGAGCGATGTACGGATACGCACCGGCATGATGCTATTCTTCTTGGTCAACATCATGCTTTGCGTCATGGGTACTTTCTGGTATCGTATTCGGGTACGGCGTGATGAGGTCGGTTTGCGTATGGCGATGGGGTCGACACGTACGAATATCCGGAAGATGTTGATATTGGAAGGGCTTTGCCTGCTGGCTGTCGTGGTTCTGCCTGCTATGCTGATCGAGGCTCAGTTTGTCTATCTCGGTTTGATCGATACGTTGGGACAGGGGAAAAACAACCTGGGGTATCTTCCCGACCGTCTCGTCCTGCGTTTTATCCTGACCAATTTATTAACCTGGGCTTTGCTGGCGGTTGTGATTGTGGCGGCTATCTGGCTTCCGGCCGATAAAGCAGCCAAGATGGCGCCGGCAGAGGCCCTGCATTATGAATAAAGATTGATAATGACACTATTTGTTTTTTATAAAAAAGCCCGGTTTCGCAGGGATTGCGAGGCCGGGCTTATTCTTTTAAAATGTCATGGAAGCATAGATGCCGAAATGTTTATCGCTTGCAACAGGGCTGATAGACAGGTTATGCTTCGCGGCAAACGGACGGGTGAAAATATAGGCGCTTCCGGCTCCGAGAGCGGCTCCCGCTACCACGTCCCACCAATCGTGCTTCTTGGCATATGTCCGGCTCCATCCTACATACGAGGCAATCGCATAGGCCGGAATTCCCCATTTCCAGCCGTAGCGCCGTTGGATAAACGCTGCTCCTGTAAAGGATACCGAGGTATGCATGGAAGGAAACGAATGTTTGTCGCTGCCGTCCGGACGCTCTTTCTTGATCAGATATTTCAGAGCATATGTCATACCTATAGTAGAAACTCCTGCCAAAGCGCCTTGCTTCAATCCTTGCCAGTCCTGCAACACCAACACGGTGGTCAGGCTCGCTACAGGCGTTACGAACGCCAAAACATCACCGGATGTACGGACAGCCTTACGGCTATCGCTTATCTCAACTTCCTGCGCTTTTCCCGATAAACAAACGAATAATACGAAAATCAGGGTAAGAATTCGTTTCATTTATAGATATGCCTGGTTCGCGTTATTTGCTTCTTTCAAGAATGATGCGGCTGATACGTGCTTGTACCTGCATTAAGGTTACAAGGTCTGCGCTTTCAAAGTCGATATCGATGAGTTTAATTTTGCTTTTTTTAGCCATTCTGTGTGGAGAATGTCCCATTTCCTGTACTAAATCATCAATCATTTCTTTAATTTTCTCTGCTCTTTTCGGATAGTTTACTGTGCGTGCCATAATCTCCTGTTTTTAATGTTTAATTAATAATGGCACAAATATAAACAAAGAGAATTGTAAAACAATGAAATAAAGGATTATTCTTTTAAATAGTTATTTAAAATCCCAGTTTAGGAAGAAAAATAATCAATCCGACTATTGCTGCCGCTATTGCTATAATTAAAACGGCACCTGCTGCGAGGTCCTTCGTCTTTTTTATCGCTTCGTTGTATTGGGGTGAGACCAGATCGGCCAATGATTCAATGGATGAATTGATTGCTTCGGCCGATAATACAGCTCCGATTACGATCACGACCGCTGCCCATTCTGTCTTGGATAAACCAAAAGAAAAGCCGGCTATAACTGCACAAATAGCTGCGAAACAATGTATCCATGCATTGTGCTCTTTTTGTATTAATAAACGGATGCCATTGAATGCATACCGGAAACTGGCCAGTCGTTTACGAAAAGTGAAGCCGCTGTTTTTCATATTATTTATTGTTTTTGAGAGAATGCGACAAAGATATAAATAATACTTCAAAAACGGACACACTGTTCATTTTCGGACACTATCGTTTTTGACATGTTGCAGATAATCAGTTGTATATCTTTTTGGCATAGCTTTTGCCAACGGAAAGACAAAACATTTATTACGATGAAAAAGATCTATATAGTCATTATCTCTCTCTTGTTGTCGGGTACCGGATTGCAGGCGCAGGAACAAGATACTGTCAGGCTGACCCTCAAAGAAGCGATCCACCTGGCGCAAATGCAATCGGTGGATGCTGCGGTTGCCTTGAATGAACTGAAGACTGCTTACTGGGAATACCGTACGCATATCGCCGATCAGTTGCCGGAGATCAACTTCAAGGGGACGCTTCCCGCTTACAACAAACAGTATTCCAAATACCAGCAGTCCGACGGTTCGTACACTTTTGTCCAGAATAACTCGCTCGGCTTGAACGGGGAGATTTCGATCGATCAGAACATCGCCTTGACCGGTGGTAAGATATCGCTGAACTCTTCCCTCGATTTCAACCGACAGTTGGGAAAGGGGGCTTTCAACGAATATATGAGCGTGCCTATCGGGTTGACGCTCACGCAGCCGATTTTCGGTGTGAACGACCAGAAATGGAAAAGGCGCATCGAGCCTGTCCGCTACCAGGAAGCGAAAGCTGCTTATATCGAGAGCGTTGAAGGGGTGACGATCAACACGATCGGCTATTTCTTTAACCTGCTGCTGGCGAATGAGAATTTGCAGATTGCCAGACAGAACCTCGAAAATGCCGATAAACTGTATGAGATAGCTGTTGCCAAGCGCAAGATCGGTCATATTTCCGAAAGTGAACTGATGCAGTTGAAGTTGTCCGCCTTGCAGATGAAAGGAAAACTGACCGAGGCGCAGTCCGGTCTCAATGCCCATATGTTCCAGCTCCGTGCTTTTTTGGGTTTGAGCGAACAGGAGGTGATCGAGCCGATCCTGCCGGAGTCCGCCCCTTCTCTGCGGATGATCTATGAGGTTGTGTTGCAAAAAGCGCAGGAAAACAATTCGTTCGCCAAGAATATTCGTCGTCGCCAGCTGGAAGCTGACTATGAGGTCGCGACAGCTAAAGGAAACCGCCGCAATATCAACCTTTTCGCCACGATCGGTTATACCGGAAAGGACCACACGTTTGATGCCGCTTATAACCGGCTGAAAGGAAACCAGGTGGTCGAAGTCGGTATGACGATACCGATTCTCGACTGGGGCAAGCGCCGGGGGAAAGTGAAGGTCGCCGAGTCTAACCGCGATGTGACGTTGTCCAAGATCCGTCAGGAGGAGATCAGTTTCAATCAGGATATTTTCCTGTTGGTGGAAAATTTCAACAATCAGGCCGCCCAGTTGGAGATCGCGCAGGAAGCCGATGCGATCGCCGAGAAGCGTTACAAGACTTCTATCGAGACATTCATGATCGGAAAGATCAATATCCTGGACCTGAACGACGCGCAACAATCGAAGGATGAGGCAAAGCAGAAACATATCCAGGAACTGTATGATTATTGGAACTACTATTATAATATCCGTAGCGTCACCCTCTATGATTTCATCAATGACCGGACTCTCGATGCGGAATTTGAGAAGATCGTGAGACGATAATTGATTTAATTCCATAAATTTGCAAATTATAAATCATAAATTTGAAATCATAAATCAATGATCTTGATAGTAGACGATGATGCAGCTGTTCGTTCTTCGCTAACCTTCTTGTTGAAACGCGCCGGGTTCGAACCGGAAGCTGTTCCGGGACCGGAACAGGCGTTGGCTGTCGTGCGCCGGACGGTGCCGCAACTTATCCTGATGGATATGAACTTTACGTTGACTACCACCGGTGAAGAGGGCATACAACTGTTGAAGAAGGTGAAGATTTTCCAGCCCGACGTTCCGGTGATCCTGATGACGGCATGGGGATCTATTTCGCTTGCCGTACAGGGAATGCAGGCTGGCGCTTTCGATTTTGTGACCAAACCCTGGAACAATCTTGTATTGCTGAAATCCATCCGTACGGCAATCGAATTGAGCGAACAGAAGAAGGAGCAGGAAACGCCTTTGAACCGCCTGGATGCTGATAATAAATTTCATTTTGACAAGATCATAGGCCAGAGCGCCCCGTTGATGGATGTGTTGGGGACGGTTTCCCGGATCGCTCCGACCAACGCTTCCGTCCTGATAACAGGCGAGAGCGGAACAGGGAAGGAGCTGATTGCCGAAGCGATCCATACGAACAGCCCGCGTGCGAAGGAGCCGTTTGTAAAGGTCAACCTCGGCGGACTTTCGCAAAGCCTCTTCGAGAGCGAGATGTTCGGACATAAGAAAGGAGCGTTCACCGATGCTTACATCGACCGTACCGGACGTTTCGAGATGGCAAATAAAGGGACGATCTTTCTCGACGAGATAGGGGATCTCGAACTGTCCTGTCAGGTGAAGCTGCTACGCGTCCTGCAAGACCAGACGTTCGAGGTACTGGGCGATAGCCGTCCCCGCAAAGTCGATATCCGTGTGGTCAGCGCGACAAACTGCAACCTGCGTGAAATGGTGGCTGAGCGCACGTTCCGGGAAGATTTGTTTTATCGTATCAACCTGATAACCGTCCACCTGCCCGCACTCCGCGAGCGTAAGGACGACATCCCTTTGTTGGCACGCTATTTTGCTGACAAACAATCGGAGATGAACGGCTTGCCTGCTGTTCGCTTTTCGTCTGAAGCCTTGACCTTCCTGCAAAAACTGCCTTATCCGGGTAATATCCGTGAGTTGAAGAATTTGGTGGAACGGACGATGCTGGTATCGGGGAAAGCAGTCCTGGAAGCTTCTGACTTCGAGGGCCAGTGCCTCCATACGACATTGTCGGCAAAAGCTGAGGCTGCTCCTTCGCTTGAGGGGCTGACACTGGACGAGTTGGAAAAGCAAACGATTCTGCAGGCGCTGAAGACACATGCCGGTAATCTTTCGCACGTCGCCACGGCACTCGGTATCAGCCGGGCAGCCCTGTACCGACGCCTTGAGAAATATGATATCCCTGTAGACAAATAAATCGCAACGGCTGATGAGAATAAGAGGATTGTTTTGGATTTTGACTGCATTGTTGTTGTCCGTATTGGCGATCATTACCTATCATGTTTTCTATACGGAATCCTCCCTCATGTTCTTCTTCGTGGAAGGGGTCGTGATTCTGACGATCATCTATTTGCTTGTGTTCTATAGTCGTATCATCAAGCCTCTTCATATCATCGGGAACGGTATGGAATTGTTGAAGGAGCAGGATTTCAGTTCCCGTCTGAGCCACGTGGGGCAGAAGGAGGCGGACCGCATCGTCGATATTTTCAACAAGATGATGGAACAATTGAAGAACGAACGCCTGCATCTACGGGAACAGAACCATTTCCTGGATTTGCTGATCAATGCTTCGCCGATGGGAGTGATTATGTTGAACCTTGATAAGGAAGTTCTTTCTGTCAATCCGGCGGCTCGTAAGATGTTGGGAATTCCTTCTCTGCCGGATATCGTAGGCAAGCGTCTGCCGGAACTGGATTCGCCTTTGGCGGCGGAGTTGGAACCGATCCCCTTGTACGATTCGCAGACAGTCCGCCTGAACGATGCCAATATATATAAATGTACGCACTCATCGTTTGTGGACCGTGGTTTCCATCATTCGTTCTATTTGGTGGAAATGCTGACGCAAGAAGTCTTTAAGGCCGAAAAGAAAGCGTATGAGAAGGTGATCCGTATGATTGCCCACGAGGTGAACAACACGACTGCCGGCATTACTTCCACATTGGACACGCTTGAGGCGACCTTCAGTGAGATGCAGGATACGGAAGATATCTGTGAAGTCCTGCGTGTTTCGATAGAGCGTTGCTACAGTATGAGCCATTTTATCACGAACTTTGCCGACGTGGTCCGCATACCGGAGCCGCAAACCAAGATGCAGCCGCTGAATGTGGTCGTCTTTTCGTGCAAGCGTTTTATGGAAACGATTTGCCTGAACCGGAATATCCGGATCGTGATGGAACTGGACCCCGTTTCGCCGGTTGTCAATCTGGACAATTCACTCTTCGAACAGGTGCTGGTTAACATCATCAAGAACGCCTCTGAATCGATCGACCACGATGGCGAGATCTATATCCGTACCTCCCGTAATCCGGTCTGCCTGGAGATCGCCGACACCGGAAAAGGTATTGACAAGGAGACGGAGGCCAAGCTGTTCAGCCCCTTCTTTTCCACCAAACGCGGCGGTCAGGGCATCGGCTTGATATTTATCCGTGAAGTGCTCCAGAAACACAACTGTTCTTTTTCCCTCAGGACGTATGCGGACGGGCTGACCCGGTTCAGGATATTGTTCGAGTAATATACCGGAAAGGTTGATTGAATGGAATGATAATAAGGAACTATGATGTCTGTATAAATAAAAAAAGAGGACCGAAGTCCTCTTTTTTATTGTCAAGTTATACACAATGCTTATTTGGTTGCGTTGATAGCGTCCAGGATCTTTTTGGAGTTGGCATCGGCTGCGTTCAGGGCGACTGCTTGTTCCAGGTAACTTTTCGCTTTTGCCATTTGGGCATCTGCCTTTTTCTTTTCAGCTGCGTATTTGTCAGGATCGGATGTTGCGATCGGGTTGGCATCTGCCAGGATTTTTGCACCTGCATTGTAGAACATAACGCCGAGGCTGTACAGAGCGTTGCCTTTATATTTGGCGTTACCTACAACTAATACGTCTTTAAACAGTTCTTCTGCTTCTGCTGTCTTACCTGCTTTCTGGGCAGCCTGTCCTTTTTTCATGCAATAGGCATACAAAAGTTTTTCGAGGTTTGCGTTCTGGGCATTTGCTTTCAGACCTGCTTCAACTGTAGCTGTAAAATCGGCTGCTTTGTCCTGGCTACGCAAAGACATTGCTTTTCCAACATAAGCATCGTCTGCTTTATAGCCCTTTTGAATGGCCATGTCATAGAATTTGATGGCATCGTCATACTTTTTAGCATTATAAGCCGCAAATGCACAGTTAAAAATACGGCTTTCATCTTCATAGTTCGTAAGTTTCAGGTATTCGCTGTATTTTGCTACAACTTCGGGATAGTTTTTTGCAGTCATGGCTGCGTCTCCTTCTTCGCGCAGTTTGTCTGCGTTCGCATCTTGTGCGAATAAATTGCCTACACTCAGGCAAAAAGCCAGTAATAAGATAATTTTCTTCATGGTGATTAAATGTAATATTTAAATTAGTCCGACTAAGGTAGTAAGTGTAATGTAAGGAACAAAAGGATTTTATGTTTTTTTAGATTTATAAAGAAAACAAAGGCGACCTTTTGGGGTCGCCTTTGTTTTAATGTCAACGGTTAGGACTATAAACCTTGTCCGTGGCAGTTCTTGTATTTCTTACCGCTTCCGCAAGGACAGGGATCGTTGCGGCCTACACGTTTTTCGGCGCGGATCGGTTCCTGGCGCGGTTGTTGCGGGGCACGTTCTTCCGGATTGTTGTTACCGGTGATATCGGTCTTTTGAGCACGATATTTGCTCATGTCCTGGCGGTGTTCGGCTTCTGCTCTCTGGATGGCGATACGCTGACGGGCAGCCTCTTCCATCGCAGCCTGATGGGCTGCCATAGCCTGCTTTTCTTCTTCGGTCGGTTCTTCGCGAACAGGGATCTGACCACGCATCAGGACAGCGGCTGTCTTACGGTTCATTACATCCACCATATTCTTGAACAGGTTGTAAGATTCCAGCTTGTAGATCAACAGAGGATCTTTGTTTTCGTAGCTGGCGTTCTGTACCGAGTGACGAAGTTCATCCATCTCACGCAGGTGTTCTTTCCAAGCTTCGTCGATAGTGTGCAGGACGATCGATTTCTGGAATGCTTTCGTGATGGCTTTGCTTTCCGTTTCGTAAGCTTCTTTCAGGTTGCAGGAAACATTATACATACGTTTACCATCCGTGATAGGAATCATGATGTTTTCATACATGGCGCCCTGATGTTCGTAAACCTGTTTGATGACCGGGTTGGCAACCTGAGTCATGCGTTCCATGCGGCGTTTGAACAGTTGCAGCGCTTCATCGAACAGCTTATCGGCCAGCTTGTCGGCTTTGCCACTCTTGAATTCTTCTTCCGTGAACGGACATTCCATTGCGAAAGTCTTGAACAGTTCCAGCTTGAAACCTTCGTAGTCGCCATCGGCATGCTGGTCGACGATGGCAACGGAAGTATCATAAATCGTATTCAATACGTCCAGACCGATACGTTCTCCCATCAGGGCGTGACGGCGGCGGGTATAAATTACGTTACGTTGCGAGTTCATCACATCGTCGTATTCCAACAGGCGCTTACGGATGCCGAAGTTGTTTTCTTCCACCTTCTTCTGTGCGCGTTCAACGGATTTGCTAAGCATGCTGTGTTCCAGTACTTCACCTTCCTTGAACCCTAATTTGTCCATCAGTCCGGCGATCTTTTCGGATGCGAACAGACGCATCAAATCGTCTTCCAGAGAAACGAAGAATACGGAAGAACCCGGATCGCCCTGACGTCCGGCACGGCCACGTAACTGGCGGTCTACACGACGGCTTTCATGACGTTCCGTACCGATGATGGCCAAACCGCCGGCTGCTTTTACTTCCTGCGACAGCTTAATATCGGTACCACGGCCGGCCATATTGGTAGCGATCGTCACCGTACTGCTCTGTCCGGCAGTCGCCACGATTTCGGCTTCTTTCTGGTGCAACTTTGCGTTCAAGACGTTATGTTTAATCTTACGCATGGTAAGCATACGGCTCAACAATTCGGAGATTTCGACGGATGTCGTACCCACCAGTACCGGGCGCCCTGCTTCGGTCAACTGGACGATCTCATCGATTACAGCGTTATATTTTTCGCGTTTCGTCTTGTAGATGCGGTCGTTCATATCGTTGCGGGCGATCGGGCGGTTTGTCGGGATTACGACAACATCCAGTTTGTAGATGTCCCAGAATTCACCGGCTTCCGTTTCAGCCGTACCGGTCATACCTGACAGCTTGTGATACATACGGAAGTAGTTCTGCAGGGTGATCGTAGCGAATGTTTGTGTGGCTGCTTCGACTTTTACACCTTCCTTGGCTTCGATTGCCTGGTGCAAGCCGTCGGAGTAGCGTCGTCCGTCCATGATACGGCCTGTTTGTTCGTCGACGATCATGACCTTGTTGTCCATCACGACATATTCGTCGTCTTTCTCGAACAAGGTGTAGGCTTTCAGCAACTGGTTGATCGTATGTACGCGTTCACTCTTGACAGAGTAGTTGGCCAGCAATTCATCTTTCTTGGCTTGTTTTTCTTCTTCATTCTGGATATGTTCCAACTGGGAAAGCTGGGAGGTGATATCCGGCAATACGAAGAATGTAGGGTCGTCGGTCTTGCCGGTCAGCAAGTCGATACCTTTATCAGTCAATTCGATACTGTTATTCTTTTCATCGATCACGAAGTACAGTTCGTCTGTCGCTTCGTGCATGTGGCGCATGTTTTCAGACATGAAGTATTCTTCGGTCTTCAACATCTGGGCTTTTACGCCCTGTTCGCTCAGGAATTTGATCAGCGCCTTGTTACGCGGATATCCCTTGAAGGAACGGTACAGTTGGATAGAACCTTCTTCCACCTCTTTCTGGTCGCTGCTTGCCATTTTCTTCTTGGCTTCGATCAGCAACTTGGAACAAAGGTCTTTCTGTGCGTTTACGACGACTTCCACGTTCGGGCGAAACTGTTCGAACAACTGTTCTTCGCCACGGGGGATCGGGCCGGAAATAATCAACGGTGTACGGGCATCGTCGATCAATACGGAGTCGACCTCATCGACAATGGCATAGTTATGTTTGCGCTGTACCAGGTCGTTCGGGCTGATCGCCATATTGTCACGCAGGTAGTCGAAACCGAATTCGTTGTTCGTTCCGAACGTGATGTCGGCATTGTAAGCGGCGCGGCGGGCATCGGAGTTCGGCTGGTGCTTGTCGATACAGTCTACCGACAGTCCGTGGAACATATACAACGGGCCCATCCATTCCGAGTCACGTTTTGACAGGTAGTCGTTCACGGTTACCACATGCACACCGTTACGAGTCAATGCGTTCAGGAATACCGGCAGGGTAGCCACCAATGTTTTACCTTCACCGGTCGCCATTTCGGCAATCTTACCCTTGTGCAGTACGACACCACCGAACAACTGTACATCGTAGTGAACCATGTCCCAGGTGATTTCGTTACCGCCGGCAACCCAATGGTTGTGGTAGAGAGCCTTGTCGCCGTCGATTTCCACAAAGTCGTATTTGGTGGCCAGGTTACGGTCGAAGTCATTTGCCGTTACTTCGATCGTTTCGTTTTCGGAAAAACGGCGGGCTGTATCTTTCATGATGGAGAATACTTCAGGAAGGGATTCTTCCAATACTACTTCCATCTTTTCCGTGATATTCTTTTCGATCTTGTCTACTTCCGCCCAGATCGCTTCACGTTCTTCCAGTTCCTTGTCGTCGATGCCTTTACGCAGTTCTTCTACTTGGGCGCGTTCATCGGCTACATAATCCTGGATACGCTGTTTGATTTCATCTGTTTTTGCACGAAGCTCATCGTTCGAGAGCTTTTGGATTGACGGATATACGGCCTTGATCTTATCCACATACGGGGTAATTTCTTTCAGGTCACGCTGCGACTTATTGCCGAACAGCTTCGTCATAAATTCATTAAATCCCATGATATATTTGTTTTATTTATTTTCTGTCAGTCGGGACGTAGGCGGTACGTCCGTAGGTGATATAATAATATGTATAATGCGCGGTGTGGCAGAAACGCACCGCCTGCGTTCCTACCGCGGAATTGTGAGTTCTGTCAACGGCAGAGAATTGCTGGCATTGGGTGGCCTGATCCTCAGCACATGGGTTACCGTAGGGGCTACCTCTGTGGCTTTTACTTCGCGGTAGATATGTTCCGGCTTGATACCGTTGCCCATAAACACCAGCGGGGTTATAACAGCATTATTTCGTATTACTTTTACTTTCGCTTTCGGGTCGTCGTTATTGATAGTCCATCCGGGCTGCAACTCGATGATCAGGTCTCCACGGCTTGAAATATGTGTACCGTGCAGGTATTTGGAGGTCTTCTCGTTCCAGTTGCCTGTACGGAGGACGTTTTCGGTCGCTACGAACTGCACGCCGCTGAACTCGCGCAGGAATTGGGCCGCTTTTTCCTGTATGGCGGTCAGTTCCAGTTTCGCATCTTCTATCGCTTTACGGTTCAGGTAAATCTGATTGTCATAGAACCCTTTTACCCAATTCGTGTGCTGGCCGTAAAGTGCCATCAGGTACATATTGAGTAGGGCGACACAACGTTTCGGATGGAACTCGCCATTCGTCAGTTGCATGCCGTCGGCATATTCTTCTTCGCTTTTATAATATCCCGAGCCGGTAAAGACGATCAGTGTGTTGCTCAGCCCGACCTTTTTGTCGATCTTGTCCAACAACTGTTCCAGGTCCTTATCTAACTGGTAGTATGTATCTTGTATCTCGCGGGTATATTCCTTGTGCATATTGCCGCGATAGTTACCAGCATAATACGTGATGGCAAGCATATCCGGACACGAACGGGTGCCGAAAGCCCCGTATTCGAGGAATTGGAGCGCCAGGCGGTTGATCTCCTTATTGATAAAAGGAGAGGTCTTCAAGTTGAAGAAACACTCGTTCGTATTTTCCTTGAACGTGTATTTGAAGGGAATTTCATCCAGCACATATGGGAATGCGTTGAATTTGTCCGGTGACAAAGACGGCGTCCAAGTCATCTGTTCCAAACGCGCCGACAGGGATTCCGGGCCGTTGTTGTAGCGGTCCACATACCAGGGAAGTCCTTTATAATAGGTTGTCGTCGCCCATTTGCCGTTGTAATCGTCCATCCAAAAAGCGCCGTTTGCCGCATGTCCGGCGGAGAGGATTGCACTTTCAGGGTTAGGAGCAATGGCATATACGTCGCTTCTGCCTTTGGAGGCGATTTTCAATTCGTCTCCGATTGTGGAGCTGATCAGTTTCCGGGGGGAATAATGTTCTTTCGTATAGTTGCCGAGATAGTCCGGGTCGTACAAGACCGAGACTTCTCTTTCCTTATCGAAATCGAAGATGTTTTTTCCCGATACTCCGTTGAAGTTCGGGTTGCTTCCGGTGAACAGGGTTGCAAACGCACTGGCTTCGTCGATATCGGAAAATTCGAACCGGATGTTGTTATACACCAGCCCTTCATTCATCAACCGCTTGAAACCGCGCTCACCGAACGTGTTGTAAAAATATTCTATGTAATCGCCCCGCAACTGGTCGACTGTGATGCACACCACCAATTTGGGCGTGCTTTGTTGAGCCTCCAGGTTGGTTGCTGCCAGAATTGCGATGAGCGATGTTAGTATTTTTCGTACCCGATGTTCCATATTTTTCTGTAAATGCCATATCCCGAACGTAGCCAAAGGCTCATTACCAGCGGGATAAATGCTGTATTTAAGTGCTGCGGAATGAAATGCCAGCCAGCCAGCATCAGCGTAAGCGCCGCAAAGTTAATAAAATGATAATAATATGCGACCTTTCTTAACTTTTTTACTGCAAACAAAATAACAGCTATCAGATCGAATGGTTGTAACCAGATGATATTCCAATTCGGGCAAACACATGGATGGGTCGAAACGAAGCTTAGGAAAAACAGTACGACTCCAGCCATTCCGGCTATGAAAAACAAGAGGAAATCGATAATCCTGAAATAGGTTTTACGGCGCCACTCGATGAATGTGACGGCCAGTACGAGCAGGAAAAAAGCCCAGCAGCAGACGAGTGGCGTGAAGAAACCTGTCTCCGCCCTTACCTCGTCGGTCAGTCCTTTAATCAGTGTGTGGGTCGAACTGACCAGCTCCTTTTGGGAACCGTCTGCGCCGGTAATGGTTGCTGTCCCGAATGCTTCTTTCAGGTAAGGCGGAAGAAACATCATTTCGTGAATGGTCGCAATCCGGTCGGTCGGGCTGCCCAGTGCCAGGTCGCACCCGAACGTAAGCCACGGTTTGTTGCGGGTGCAATAGTTGATCAGGTCACGGAAGGTCTGCTGCTTGAACGGTGCGTTGTAATCTATTTTCCCTCCTACCTGCTTTTCGATGATGGCGGCGGGTCGGGTCGCGCAGTTGTCAAAAAAGAAATTGTAGCGGTACACGCGGTTTTCCGGCCGGTTATTGATCAGCAGGGCTTCCCATATCCGTGCTTTTCCGGTGGAATCGATATCCAGGATTTGTTCGGTGACTTCGCTCCCCCGCATCTCGTATTCGATCAGGAAGTCGCGTGTGTATTGCGCTGCCAGCCTGTAATCGGTTTCCCCTTTTGCAAACCGGTAGATGAAGTTGGGCTTCGAGAAGTCGAATATCCCGTAGTTGAAAACGGCATCGAGCTTTTGTGACGCATCTCTTACCCGCAAAGCCGTATGCCCGTAGACCGTGTACACTTCGTCTTCCGACGGCGAGACAGTCAATAAACTGATCTCGGCATCTTTGCTGAGCTGCGGCTGTTGTGCCGGAAGCGAGATAGATGAGATTAGAAGAGAAAGTAGAAAGATATATTTTTTCATACACAGAAAGTTATTATTTGTTTTCCGCCAGCAAATAGGTCACATGCGTGCTGGAGCCAACTCGGTACAAGAGTCCTTCTTCGACATATTTTTTCAGGTCGGCGGTCGCCTGGTAGCGGGAACAGGCGTTTAGTTTGGTATATGTGATCGTCGTGATGCTTTCATTGTGGTGCAGGTGCTCCAGCATCTTCGTCTTGCGTTCCTCCGGCATATAGCCGGCAGCCGTTTTTGCCTTTTCCAGTTGGACGGATTTCAGCTCTTTCTTCAGCTTTTCCGAACAACGGAAATTTACGTTGTCGAGTCTTACGACCGATCTGCCGTCCGGCAATTTCTGCGTACGCAAGGAAGGAGAGAAGTGCCCCAAGCCTTCCAACTCGACGTTATCCCCGTATTTGAGCGAATGTCCGATTACCCAGACGAAAGAATCGAGCACGGCTTTGACGTCGGCCGATGAGATAGAGCCCCTTTCGCAGACCAGAGCGCAGATATCATCCATTTTTTGTGTATTGCGTGCGATTGCCCGTGCATGTGTTTGTTGCTGCCCCTTCCTGTCGTTCGGTTGCGGAGTTTTGTGTACGCTGAATTTAATTGCCATTGCTTCTATTGTTTAATTACCCGGCAGATAATCGGAAATACCCTCCGGTTGTTTTGCTTTTCCTTCCCATCTAATTGCCTGCCGACAATCGTCGGCAGGCCTGTTGACAACTGTCGGCAGACTTGTCGATAATTATCGGCAGGCTTGCCGACGATTGTCGACAGGCAGATCGTTGAGCTACAAATATACGACAGATCGGAGGAAAATGTACCGGGAGTGTGGATTATTTTAAGAAAAGACAGAGTGTTACGGCGTTTACCTTTGTACTTGTTTCCTGAAGATTACCGTATTGAACCGGAAACGGATTGTCGAAGTGCGAGGATAGAATAAGTTACATCGGGGAAATGCTATTCAACAATCCATTTCTCGATATTCCGGCTTTTGGAATTGAAGTTTATGCCGATCTTAAACAGTTTGCGACAGTCTGCCTCGAAAGGCTGTGCATAATGTTTATCATTGATTTGTTGTAGAGCCTCTTCGGCGGTCCCGTCCAGTTTGAATTCCATTATATAAATGAATTTATCGGTCTGTAAAACGAGATCGACGCGTCCTTCACTGGTGTGATATTCTGCTTTTACGTAGAAACCGACCAGTTTGAAAACAATAAAAAGAACGTTCTGGTAATGCAGCTCCAGATCCCGAACGAGTTCATAAGGCGTATCGAAAAAGAAACTTTGCAAGCGGCGGAAGAAAGAGTTGTAGTCGCCTGAACGCACTTCGTGGACAAATTTTTGAATTTCAAATGGAGATTCGACTGCGTTTATGTGTACATAAAAGGGAAGCAAAAAACGGATGAAACCTTCTTCAACTTCCTGATTGGGAAAACCTAAGCGATACATGCCGAATTCCCGGTCATATCCCTTGATAGTCAGATATCCGCTTTGGTAAATAACCGGAATCGGGTTGGTGGATGTCGAATCTATGCTATTTAGAATATCGGCACTTGTTTCTTCGTGTGCCATTCGTTCCAAGTCGTAATGGTGCTGCTTCAGGAGCGTGACTAAATAGGTCGGTGTCCCCGTCTCAAACCAATAACTGTTAAACTCTTTATATTTGAAAGCATTGAGGAGGCTGAACGGGTTGTATATGCCGATAGTGTTGTGGGTGAAGTGGTAACCATCGTAATAAACCTGCAATTTGTTGCATATTTCCTCATACGTCATGTCTTGCGCATCCGCAAATTCGTAGAGTTCTTCTTTCAGGTTATCATGAAGCTCCTGCTCGCTTATCCCGCAAAGTTCCACGTATTCTTTCCGCATCGAAATGTCATCCAGGTTGTTCAGGTCACTGAATACACTGACTTTGCCGAATTTGGTTACTCCGGTCAACATTCCGAACTTGATGCAACCGTCTTTACTTTTTAAAGCTCCATAAAAGGCTTTCAGCGTTTCACGGAAACTCTTTTGCAGTTCTTCGTTTCCGATCGCCTGCAACATGGGTTTGTCATATTCGTCGACCAGAATCACGACCCGTTGTCCTTCTTTCCGGCAAGCCCGCTCGATGATGCCTTCGAAGCGCATGGCTAAGGATTTCTCGGCAGGAGATTTCCCGTAAAGGCATTCCCATTCGTATAGAATACCGTTGAGCTTGTCTTCCAGACTTTCCGGAGTATCGTATTTTTGTGTGTTCAGGTCGATATGAAGGATCGGGTATTTGATCCAATCTTTTTCTAATGTTTCCATAGCCAACCCTTCGAAAAGTTCCTTTTTCCCCTGGAAATAGGCTTCGAGTGTCGAGATTAGCAAACTTTTTCCGAAACGGCGTGGACGGCTCAGGAAATAGTAACTGCCTGTTTTGACAAGTTGGTAAATCCAGGGCGTTTTGTCTACATAGAAATAACCGTCTTTACGAATCTTTTCAAAATTCTGTATGCCGATAGGATAAATTTTGTTGCTCATACTGGGCCGCTTTTGAATATTACTATACAAAGATACTTATTTCTTTCATATTCTGTGTTAATTGCCTATATTTGTAGATATTTTGGCATGTCTGAAAGAATGAATACACAAATAAAATCTATTATTCCTAAAATGAACATCATGAAAAAAATCTCATTAGCCTTAGCGCTTTGCTGTGCTTCTTTTTATGGCATGGCTGATCAATTGCCGCTTGGGGGATTTAGTTACGGACCGGTGGAAGCGCCGACCGGCAAAGAGTGGGAGTCTCCTGAGAATCTGGCTCTGAACAAAGAACAACCGCATGCTTATATTTTCCCTTTCCAGGATGTGGAAAGCGCCCGTAAGGTGTTGCCTGAGAACAGCACATTCTGGCAATCATTGAATGGGGATTGGAAATTTAATTGGGCGCCTGATCCTGATGCACGTCCGAAAGATTTTTATAAGAATGAATTCGATGCGTCCGGCTGGGATAATATCCCGGTTCCTTCCAGTTGGAATATCTATGGCATCCAGAAAGACGGAAGTTTGAAATATGGAGTTCCGATCTATGTGAACCAGCCGGTTATCTTCCAACATAAAGTGGCGGTTGACGACTGGCGCGGGGGCGTGATGCGTATTCCGCCGACAAACTGGACGACTTACAAGCACCGGAATGAAGTCGGTTCTTTCCGTCGTGATTTCGAGGTTCCGCAGGATTGGGACGGACGCGAAGTCTTTATCAGCTTTGATGGAGTCGACTCTTTCTTCTATCTCTGGATCAACGGTCGATATGTCGGTTTTTCCAAAAATTCCCGCAATACGGCAAATTTTAATATTACGCCTTATCTTCGTAAAGGGACAAATGTTGTGGCTGCGGAAGTTTATCGTAGCTCAGACGGTTCTTTCCTGGAAGCACAGGATATGTTCCGCCTGCCGGGTATCTTCCGGACGGTCGCTCTTTATTCAGTTCCGAAAGTACACGTTCGCGACCTGATCGTAACTCCTGATCTGGATGCTGCTTATACGGATGGCTCACTGGAAATCTCGGCCGATGTGCGGAACCTGGATAAGAAAGCGGCTAAAGGATATAAGTTGGAATATACACTGTATGCCAACATGCTGTATTCGGATGATAACACGAAGGTAGACAATGTGGCGGCCTCGGCAACAGTAGATGTCGTAAATCCCGGCCAGACGCAGACTTCGCAGGCTTTATTAAATGTAAAGGCTCCTAACAAATGGTCGGCAGAGTTCCCGTATCGTTATACGTTGGTGGCAGAGTTGAAAAATGCCAAAGGCAAAACGGTAGAGACCGTTTCGACTATTGTCGGTTTCCGCAAAGTGGAAATCAAAGATACGCCGGCTGAAGAAGATGAATTCGGACTGGCCGGTCGTTACTATTATATAAATGGTAAGACTGTCAAGTTGAAAGGCGTGAACCGCCATGAATCGAATCCGGCTGTCGGACATGCTATCACGCGCGATATGATGGAAAAAGAGGTGATGCTGATGAAACGTGCCAATATCAACCATGTGCGTAATTCACATTATCCGGACGATCCTTACTGGTATTTCTTATGTAATAAATATGGCCTTTATCTGGAAGACGAAGCCAATATCGAGTCACATGAATATTATTACGGGGCTGCATCCCTTTCACATCCGGTTGAATGGAAAAAGGCGCATGTCGCACGTGTGATGGAGATGGTTCATGCCAATATCAATAATCCGTCTATCGTGATCTGGTCGTTGGGTAATGAAGCGGGACCGGGTGAAAACTTTGTGGCGGCCTATGATGCATTGAAGCTGGTGGATAAATCCCGTCCGGTTCAATATGAGCGTAATAATGATATTGTAGATATGGGATCGAACCAATATCCGTCTATCGGTTGGACACGGGGTGCCGTGAAAGGTGATTACGATATCAAATATCCGTTCCATATTTCCGAATATGCCCATTCCATGGGGAATGCCTGCGGGAACCTGGTGGATTACTGGGAAGCGATCGAATCGACAAACTTCTTCTGTGGCGGCGCTATCTGGGATTGGGTGGACCAATCGATGTACAACTATGATAAAAAGACCGGTAAACGTTATCTGGCTTATGGTGGAGATTTTGGCGATACTCCGAATGACGGACAGTTTGTGATGAATGGCATTGTGTTCGGTGATTTGGAACCGAAACCGCAATATTACGAAGTGAAAAAGGTGTATCAGCATATTGATGTGAAAGCGGTTGATGCTTCAAAAGGCATTTTTGAGATATTCAATAAATACTATTTCAAAGATCTTTCGGATTATGATGTAAAATGGTCTCTTTATGAAAACGGGAATGAAATTCAATCCGGTCGGGTCAATTCCGTGACGATCCCGGCCCGTACCAGAGCGAAAGTGACAATTCCTGTACCTTTTGACAAGCTGAAGAATGATTCCGAGTATTTTGTAAAAGTTCAGTTCCTGCTTAAAGAGAATATGCCATGGGCGGAAAAGGGGTTTGTGATGGCGGAGGAACAAATGTTGTTGAAGGGAGCGACAGCCCGTCCTTCCATAAATGCCGTGGCGGCTTCTGCCGGGAAAGTGGAGTCGGATCATTCGGATGCTTCGATTAAAACGGTGAGCGGTGACAATTTCGTAGCCAAGTTCGATATGGAGACGGGTACGATCTACAGCTTGGCATACGGAGGCAAGACGATTATAGCCGGTGGGCACGGTCCGAAGCTCGATGCTTTGCGTGCTTTTACCAATAACGACAACTGGTTCTATTCTCAATGGTTTGAACACGGTTTGCATAACTTGCAACACCGGGCAACGAACAGTACGGTCCTGGAAAGAAAGGATGGTACGGTCGTTCTGGCTTTCACCGTTGAATCGCAGGCTCCGAACGGGGCTAAGATCAAAGGCGGAACCAGTACGGGAAAGAACAGCATCGAAGAGCTGACGGATAAGAAATTCGGTGAAAACGATTTCAAGTTTACGACAAATCAAATCTGGACCGTTTATCCCGACGGTTCTATCGAATTGCAATCGAGCATCACCTCCAACCGTCCGAGTCTGGTATTGCCGCGCCTGGGATATGTGATGAAAGTCCCGCAACGATATGCCGCTTTCACTTATTACGGACGTGGTCCGGTCGATAACTATGCTGACCGTAAAAGCGGACAGTTTATCGAACAGCATAAGAATACGGTGGCAGGCGAGTTTGTGAATTTCCCGAAACCGCAGGATATGGGCAACCACGAGGATGTACGTTGGTGTGCTCTGACTGATTCTAATGGCGAAGGTGCTGTATTTGTGGCTACCGATCGTTTATCCGTATCGGCTCTTCAATACTCTGCATTGGATTTGATTTTGGCTTCTCATCCCTACCAGTTGTCGGTTGCCGGAGATACTTATCTGCATTTGGATGCGGCTGTGACGGGGCTGGGGGGTAACAGCTGCGGACAAGGCGGACCGCTGGAACAGGATCGCGTCTTTGCCGGACATCATGACATGGGTTTTATAATCCGTCCCGCCGGAAAAGATTTGACAGTTACTGCAAATGTTGCACCAACCGGAGAAAAGCCGTTGACAATCATGCGTAATCGTGCCGGAGCTGTTGAACTTTCTTCAGCCCGCAAAGACGCTGTGATTTGTTATACGATCGACGGGAAAGGAAAAGCGAAGGAATATACGGAAGCCATACCGTTCCGCAATGGCGGTATCGTAAAAGCTTGGTTTAAAGATAATCCTAAAATCAATGCGACGGCTTCATTCAGTAAAATCGAAAGTATCCAGACGGAAGTGATCTATACAAGCAGCGAAGAGTCTGGTTATGGAGATGCCAAGAATCTGACGGATGGCGACCCGAATACAATCTGGCACACGATGTTTTCTGTTACTGTTGCCAAATATCCGCATTGGGTGGATCTGGACGCAGGAGAAGAAAAAATGATCAAGGGTTTTTCATTCCTTCCCCGGCAGGACGGATCGAATGGAAATATCAAGGATTATTCGATCAGTGTCAGCCAGGACGGTAAGAATTGGGGGGAGCCGATCCTCAAAGGTACTTTTGAAAATAACCTGAAAGAAAGGAAAGTGTTGTTCGATCACCCGGTTAAAGCCCGCTATATCCGCTTTACCGCATTGAGCGAGCAACGCGGACAGGATTTTGCATCGGGTGCAGAATTGCTGATTCTGGCTGATTAATTGAATTTTGTATTATATGATGGAGGAGGTGTGTCCAAACCCCTTTATCACGATCTTTTAGGCACGGATTTCACTGATTTACACGGATGAATTTATTCTCTTTCCGTGTTTTCCGGGTAATCCCGTGCTTAAATTATGGCTATAAGTAAGCAGGATTTTGTTTTGATACGCTTCCTTTTTTATACTTTATGCCTTCGATATGTCTGTTATCTCATCATTTTTGTTTTTCTTTGCGGAAAAATTCAGACACGTGAATCTCATTATAGAACAAGGAAACACATCATCGAAGGTGGCTGTATACAACAAGAGGCATATGGAGGCTTCTTTTGTGTTTAAGAAATTCGACGTGGAAGTTATCTCTTCTATCTTTAAGAAATACCCGTTGACGAAAGGGATCTTCTCGACAGTGATAGATAAAGACGACGAATTGGTTGCGTACCTGGAAAGCAATCTTCGGAATTTTGTGTTTTTGGACGAAACGGTGTCTCTTCCGGTTACGGTGAAATATAAAACACCGGAAACGTTGGGCAGAGACCGGTTGGCTGCCGCTGTCGGGGCTAATTACCTGCAACCCGGAAAGGATTTGCTGGTGATCGACGCCGGAACAGCCATTACTTATGAATTGATCGATGCTTCCGGTTCTTATTTAGGGGGAAATATTTCGCCCGGAATGACAACCCGGTTCAAGGCCTTGAATCAGTTTACGAAGAAATTGCCTTTAGTGGCCGAAAAGGAGGATATTCCTCTGGTCGGAACGGATACGGAAACAGCCATCCAGGCTGGAGTAGTAAATGGAATTGTGTGCGAGATGGACGGGTATATCGAAATGCTTCGGCTAAAATATCCTAACCTTTTGGTTTTTTTAACAGGCGGTCATTCGTTTTATTTTGAAAGACGGCTAAAAAACTCCATCTTTGCAGACATTAATTTAGTGTTGACAGGATTAAACAGAATCTTAGAGTATAATGTTGAAGATTAATAAGGTACTAATAACAAGCGTTCTTATATTCATACTGTTGCCTTTGATGGCGCAAAACAATACTAACTCGCCTTATACCCGTTTCGGGTATGGTGATTTGGGAGAACGTTCGTTCGGCGCAGGCCGAGCCATGGGCGGTGTAGGTTACGGATTACGTTCGCCAAAGCAGATAAATCCGATGAACCCGGCATCATACAGTTGCATGGACTCCCTGACATTTCTCTTTGATTTTGGTGTAGCCGGCCAATTGTCGTGGTTCGATGACGGAAATGCCCGTCAGAACGACATCAATGGAAATTTGGAATATATTGCCATGCAATTCCCGATTCATCGCCGGATAGCCTTGAGTATCGGTTTGTTGCCCTATTCTTATGTCGGTTACAAATTTGGCGCTTTGCGCAACGACCAGGGGGGTGTATTTACGGAAACTTATAACGGTTCGGGCGGTCTGAGTGATTTATATGGAGGTATCTCTGTGGATATTTGGAAAAAACGTTTGGCCGTGGGAGCCAATTTCGGTTTCCTGTTTGGGAATATCAAGCATTCGCAATTGATCAATATGTCTGCTGAAGGTACGGGTGCTTACAATACTTCTCGTAGCCAAGAGTTGAGGGTTCGAGATCTGATAATGGATTTCGGAGTGCAGTACACTCATCCTTTTAGTAAAACGGAAAGTGTGACATTAGGATTGGTCTTCTCTCCAAAAAGAAACTTGAATGCCGATTCTTATAATTATACAGAAACATTAACTTCAAGTGGATATACGGACGAGATTATCTCTTCTGATACGATATCCAATAAAGAATTCGGACTTCCGAATAAGTATGGAGTGGGTCTTTCATATGTGAAACAAAATAAATTAACGTTAGCAGCTGATTTTTCCTATGAAGATTGGGGAAAAATGCTTTACTTTGGGGAGAAAGGTAATTTCAAGAATCGTTACCGGGTAGCAGTAGGTGGCGAATATATACCGGATTATATGCGCAAATCATATTTCAGCCGGATTCGCTATCGTGCAGGTGTCCATTATGGAAACTCATATTTGCGTATGAATCGGACAGATGCCAATCCTTCCGGAGACGGTTATAACGAGATCGGGGCAAGTATCGGTCTGGGATTACCGTTGATTGATAACCGTTCGTTGATTAACATATCGTTTGAATATGTGAGAAAGAAACCGGAAGTGAAGATGAATATGATTGATGAACAGTATTTCCGTTTTACTGTGAATTATACGTTCAACGAAGCATGGTTTATGAAGTTTAAGGTCGATTAACTAAATAGTTAACTTTAATAGAAATAAATATGAAGATCAAAGTATTATTGTTGGCTCTCGGATGCTCGATGATGTCGTTCGGAGCTTATGCACAAAAAGGTGTAGATACTGGTACTCCGTTCGGTTCTGGTGAAGATAGCGTACGTTGTATTACCAATATCAGCTTGTTTGTCCCTTACGCCAAAGCAGGGAATTTCAAGGATGCTTATGAATTCTGGCATCAGGCTTATACCGAATGTCCGGGAGCCCATAAGGATATCTATCTGTATGGTGTGAAAATCATGGACTGGAAAATCAATACCGAGAAAGATCCGGCTAAGAAAGCTGCTCTTATTGATGAATTGATGAAGGTGTATGATACGCGTGTGAAATATTTCGGTAATGACCGGAAGTATGGTAAAGACTGGATTGTTGCTCGTAAGGCCGCTGATTATTTGCGTCTGATGGGTGATAAGGCTGATCCTAAAGTTATTTATGGTTGGTTGGGTGAAGTTGTGAATGAATTTGGTGAAAACACGGAAGCAATGGGTGTCTCTCTGTATATGATGGCTGCTCATCAGCAATTGATCGCTGATCCGAACTTCAAACAACAGTATCTGGAAGACTATCTTAAATGTTCCAAGATTATCGCTACTCAGTTGGCTGCTGCCCAGGCTGCAAATAATGAAAAGGAAATTAAGAACCTGACTACTTTCAAATCTGCCATCGATGGTGGGTTCGCTGGAAGTGGTGCTGCTGATTGCGAAACATTGCAGAATATGTATGCTTCTAAAGTCGAAGCAGCAAAAGACGATCTGCCTGCATTGAAAGAAATCGTATCTCTGTTGAGACGTGTTCGTTGCCAGGAAATTGATGCATTCTATACTGCTGCTGCTTATGCTTATAAATTGGAACCGAGTGCAGATGCTGCCTTGGGTATTGCAAAACAGGCTGTAAAAGCAAAAGATTATGATAAGGCTATTCAGTATTTTGAAGAAGCTGCCAATATGGAAACGGATGCTGTTTCAAAGGCTGAAGACTATTATCTGATCGGTGTACTGTTGTTCGAGCAGAACAATTTGTCAAAAGCAAGACAATATTGTCAGAAGGCCATCGAAACCAATCCTGATTACGGTGCTCCGTACATCTTGATCGGTAACATGTATGCTAAATCTGCTAAATCTATCTATCCGAATGATGCCGTATTGGCAAAAGTTGTTTATTATGCAGCTATCGATAAGTTTGAAAAAGCAAGACAGGTAGACCAGAATGTAGCAGAAGACGCCGGTAAATTGGCTAATACTTATCGTGCTCACCTTCCTTCTACGGAAGAAGTTTTCATGCATCCGGATTTGGAAAAAGGAAAAACTTTCAAAATCGGGGGCTGGATTGGCGAGACTGTCACAATCAGATAATTATGATTAAGAACCGTTTTCTTTGTAAAACGAGCGAACAAGGCATAACAACTATCTTAGTGGTAGTTGTTATGCTTCTTTTATTTACTGCCTCTTGTAATGGCGATAAGAAGGAGGTGGTCGTGGTTGCTTTCGATCCGGAGACAACCTATACATTGAGGACTACTGATTATACCACTCAGTTTTCCGATTCGGGAATTACGCGCTATCGGGCTACCGCCAAAGAATTTCTGAAATTTGATAAAGCTAAAGAGCCGTTCTCGTATTTTCCGGAAGGTATTTATGTGGAAAAATTCGACACGTTGTTTCGTACCGAAGCAAGTCTCAGGGCTGATACGGCCTATAACTATGAGAAGCAAGGCTTGTGGAAATGGGCCGGGAATGTAAAGGTGGAAAGCCTGGAAGGAAAAACGTTTGAAACGTCTCTTCTTTTCTGGAATCAGAAAGAAGAAAAAATCTATACGGATAAATATATCCGGATACAAGAAGAAGATAAGATCATTACGGGTATCGGATTCGAATCGAATCAGGATATGACTCAATATAAGATATTTAACTCTCAGGGGATATTCCCTGTCAGTGAATCGGCTGTAACCGATTCGACCAAAAACACAGTTCCGGCAGATACCGTATCTGTAGCTCTTAACCCTGCTGCGGCAACTGTTCAGCAGAAGAAACCTGCACAAACGGGAAAAAGGGCTCCGCAAGAATTGATGCCGGTCAAGATGGATAAAACGAAGTAATGAGCGCACTTACATACATATTAATATCATTGGCTTTCTCTGCATTCTTTTCAGGGATGGAGATTGCTTTTATCTCCTCCAATAAGTTACGTTTCGAACTTGACAAAAAGGAAAAAAGCCTGACGAGTAAGATCCTGGATATATTTTACCGGAACCCGCATCAGTTTATATCTACAATGTTGGTCGGAAACAATATTGCCTTGGTTGTCTACGGTTTGCAGATGGCGATTGTCCTGGAGCCGTTTATTGCGCGTGTGGTAAATAACGAGGCGTTAATTGTCTTGACTCAGTCTATTATTTCGACTATCTTGATATTGTTTGCCGGGGAGTTTATTCCGAAGACCGTTTTTAAGCTGAATCCGAATTTTTCGCTTACTTTGTTTTCGGTACCTTTGTTAATCATATACGTCGTATTGTATCCGATTTCTAAATTTTCATCTCTGCTCTCTTTTCTGATTTTGAAAATTGCAGGTGTAAAGAATGTGACCGGTTCGACGCAACGGACGTTGGGGA
Organism: Parabacteroides sp.; assembly: GCF_977054455.1. Lineage (NCBI taxonomy): Bacteria > Pseudomonadati > Bacteroidota > Bacteroidia > Bacteroidales > Tannerellaceae > Parabacteroides > Parabacteroides sp. The sequence goes on from NZ_CDRTCT010000004.1 coordinate 82,949, forward strand.
AGGTCGACTTGGACTATTTTATTCAGCAGAGTATTGAAGATGCACCTCAAAATTCGGATATGGATACGGAGGTGAAGATCTTTCAGAATGCACTTGATTTCTCGAATGTTCGTTTGCGTGATTGCATTGTTCCCCGTACGGAAATTGTGGCATGTGATAAGACGGCCGCTCTTGAGGAATTACGCTCTCGTTTTATAGAGACCGGACTTTCCAAGATACTTGTTTATAATGAAAATATAGATGATATTGTCGGATATATTCATTCTTCGGAAATGTTTAAAAATCCTGAAGATTGGACACAAAGCATCCGGAGCGTCTCGATCGTTCCCGAAACGATGGCTGCCAATAAATTGATGAAAGTCCTGATGCAGGACAAGAAAAGCATGGCTGTCGTGGTGGATGAGTTCGGAGGAACTTCGGGAATCGTAACCCTGGAAGACCTGGTGGAAGAAATATTCGGAGAGATAGAAGACGAACACGATATCAAGTCGTATGTCGCCAAGATGGTGGGAGATGACGAATATCTGTTGTCCGGTCGTATGGAGATCGATACGTTGAATGAGAAGTTTGACCTGGAATTGCCGGAGTCGGACGATTATGTGACGATCGCCGGTTTTATATTGCATTTTTATCAGAAATTTCCGAAGTTGAATGAAACGGTTGTAATCGATAAATATTCTTTTAAAATCATAAAAGTGACGGCTACTAAAATCGAATTAGTTCGTATGAAAGTAGTGAGTTAATTAAAAAAAGAGCATAAAAAGATGCGGCAATCTCTTTTTTTCGTATCTTCGTGCCCTTAAAATGTAGAATAATAAACTTTAAAATAGATAAAGATAAATGGCTACGCTGGAAAAAATCAGAAGCAAAGCAGGACTGCTGGTACTCGTTGTGGGGGTGGCATTGTTCGCTTTTATCATCGGTGACTTTTTGAACTCCGGTTCTACTTATTTCAGACAATCGCAGGAGAAGGTTGCGGAAGTAGACGGAGAAGTTATTAAAATTCAAGAATTTCAGGATCGTGTAGACGAAATGACTGAAATGTATAAAATGCAGACAGGTTCCACCAGTTTGCCCGAAGAATACCAGACTCAGATCCGTCAGTCTGTATTTGATGGCATGGTACAGGACGTCGTTTTAAATGAAGCAACCTCCGAATTAGGAATGGGAGTAGGTCCGGAAGAACTGTTCGATATGGTTCAGGGTGAAAACATTTCTCCGATGATCCAACAGATGCAGATGTTCGTGAATCCGCAGACGGGTGCATTTGACAAAACTGCATTATTAAACTTCTTAAAGACTATTGACGACGATAATATCGCCAACTATCCTGCCGATCAGCAGGCACAGTTGTTGCAGGCTCGCCAGTTTTGGATGTTCTGGGAAAAGAATATCAAACGTCAGCGTCTGGAACAGAAATATACGACTCTGTTGAGCAAGGCGGTTTCTGCCAACAAACTGGATGCAAAAGATGCTTTCGACGGTTCGGCTGTAAGTTCTGATATCGTTTATGCAATGCAATCATACGCTTCTATTCCTGATTCAACTATACAGGTAAGCAAGAGCGATATCGAAAAGTTGTACAATCAGCGTAAAGAGTTGTTCAAGCAAAAAGAAGGGAAAGTAATCAAATATATCGCTGTCGACATCCGTCCGAGCAAAGAAGACTATGATAAGGCAAGCGCTGAGATCGAATCTTTGAAGAGCGAGTTGGCTACTTCTGAAAAAGTGGCTGATTTGGTAACGGAAAATTCTGAAATACCTTATCTGGACGCTTTCTTTACAGAGAATGCGCTGGATCCTGAAATGAAACAATTTGTAAAGACTGCAAATGTTGGTGACGTGTACGGTCCTGTTTTCGAAAACGATAAATACAGACTGTTCAAACTGGTCGACAAAACCGTTGCTCCCGACTCTGTAAAGGTCAGCCATATCATGTTGGCAAATACAGGTGATGAAGCTGCTATCAAAGCAAAAGCCGATAGCTTGTTGAACGTATTGAAGAAAGGCGGCGACTTTGCTGCCCTGGCAAAGGAATATTCAGCTGACCAGGCTGCTGAAAAAGGCGGTGAACTGGGTTGGTTTACTGAAGCGACTGCTTTGAGAGGTGTAAATGATGATTTCAAAAAAGCTGTTTTCTCGACCCCGGTCAATGATTATTCAATTGTAAAATCCTTGTATGGTACGCATATCATCAAGGTTACCGATAAGACTGCAAATGTTGACAAATATAAGGTGGCTGATATCGATATGACCGTATCTCCGAGTACGAAGACTTATGGTAACATCTATAATGAATTGAACCAGTTCATTTCAAAGAACCAGAATATGGATAAATTGGATGATGCCGCTAAAGAAGCCGGTTACAATCTGTTGTCTAATGTGACGGTAACTGCTAACGACCAGTTGCTGGGTTCTATCAAGAATTCGCGTCCGGTAATCCGTTGGGCGTTCCAGAACGGCAAGGGCGATATTTCTGAAATCTTCGAATGTGACGATAAGTTTGTGATTGCTGCTATTCAGGGTACGTTGCCGGAAGGTTACCGTTCTTTGGAATCTGTTACTCCGATGTTGAAATCAGAGTTGATCGCTCAGAAGAAGGGTGAAAAGATCGCACAGGACCTGTCTGCTAAGAATCTGAGTTCTGTCGATGCTTATGCTCAGGCTATGAATTCTTCTGTAGATTCTGTTAAGTTCGTTAGCTTTGCAACACGCCGTATCGCAGGTATCGGTGTTGAACCGAAGTTGAATGCAATGGTTTCATTGGCTCAGAAAGATCAGTTGAGCGCTCCGGTTGCCGGTAACAACGGTGTATATGTATTTAAGGTTTACGAACAGAACAAGGATGCCAAGAACTATGACGAAGCAGCCGAAATCAAAGCATTGGATGCTTCTAACGCTTACCGCTTCGGTTTCCAGGCTATCCAGTCGTTAGTGAACAAAGCAGAGGTGGAAGATAACCGTATCCGCTTCTATTAATAGTTGAACTGTAGCGGCAGGAGAGACTGCCGGTCCATCATAGAAAACCGCCAATCGCAGTTGATTGGCGGTTTTTTTATATCTTTGCATGAAAGAAACAGAAGAAGGATCATGAGTGAGAAAAGACGTTTATTGGGAATGACTTTGGATGAACTGAAAGGGGTAGCTTCCGAAGTCGGACTTCCGGGTTATGCAGCCAAGCAGATGGCTGACTGGCTGTATAAGAAAAAGGTGACTTCTATTGCTTCCATGACGAATATAGCCGCGGCGAAACGTGCCTTATTGCAGGAAAGCTTCGAGGTGGGAGCCGTACCTCCTTGCGATTTGATGAAGTCGGTAGACGGTACGATCAAGTATTTGTATCCTGCCGGTCTCGGTAATTTTGTCGAATCCGTGTATATCCCGACGGAAGACAGAGCAACGTTGTGTGTTTCTTCCCAGGTGGGATGTAAAATGAATTGCCTTTTCTGTATGACCGGCAAGCAGGGGTTTACCAAGAATCTGTCGGCTAACGAGATCCTGAACCAGATACAATCCTTACCGGAAACGGAGAAACTGACCAATATCGTTTTTATGGGAATGGGAGAACCGCTGGACAATGTGGATGAGCTGTTCAAAGTATTGGAAATCTTGACCGCCTCTTACGGATACGCCTGGAGCCCTAAGCGGATCACGGTTTCGACTATCGGAGTCGCCAAAGGGTTAAAACGGTTTCTTGAAGAGAGTGAGTGTCATTTGGCAGTCAGCCTGCATTCGCCTTATCCGGGCGAACGGTTGTCCTTGATGCCGGTTGAAAAGGCTTTTCCTGCGCGTGATATTATCGAGACGATCAAACAATATGATTTTACGCATCAACGCCGTGTTTCGTTCGAATACATTGTTTTTAAAAAATTGAATGATGATCTTCAACATGCGAAGGCTTTGGTTTGTTTATTAGATAAAGTCCCTTGCAGAGTCAATCTGATCCGTTTTCATGCAATCCCCAATGTGCCGTTGGAAAGTTCGGACTTGGCAAGAATGGAGGCGTTCCGGGATACGCTGAATGCGGCCGGCATCGTTTGTACGATCCGGGCATCACGAGGAGAGGATATATTTGCCGCATGCGGGATGCTTTCTACGGCGAAGAAACAAGAAAAAGAATAGAAATGGTATCTTTTTGAGGGAAAAGAAACTATATTTGTATAACAAAAAAATTAAACGGGTATGAAAACACATTCTTTATTGATCAGCTTTTTAATGCTTCTTTTCATTATGGGAGCATGTAGTTCGGGTCCGGTGATGAGAAATGCTACCGGTTTCGCCTATGAAATTGTTGTGACGATGGATAAAGCTGACTGGGATGCCCCTGCCGGAAAGGCTATCAAAGCCGAACTGACTTCCGATATTCCGGGACTGCCACAGGCCGAACCCGCCTTTAAGATCACCTATGTGACTCCTGACCAGTTTAACGGTCTGTTGACATATGTACGCAATATTTTGATTGTCAAGATAGATAAGTCTCAGTATACGAAAGTTTCACTGAATTATGAGAACAATCGCTGGGCGAAAGGTCAGGTTGTGCTGGTATTGACGGCTCCCGACGATGATGCCATTCTTGAATATGTAAAGGCTCATCCGCGGAACATAGTCGAGTTCTTTACCAAGTGCGAAAGAAACCGTACGATCGGACAGTTGGAGAAAGAACACAGTCCGGTGGTGATGGACCATGTGAAGGACCGCTTCAATGTCATGTTGAGTGCCCCGGCAAATATGACTTATTTCCGTGACACGACCGGCTTTTTCTGGGCTTCCAATAATGCTAACACAGGGCGTACGGATATTGTCGTTTATGACTTCCCGTATAAGGATGCCGATACTTTCACGGCCGACTATCTGATTGCCAAACGCGACTCTGTCATGAAACTGAATATGCCGGGTACGTTTCCCGGATCTTATATGGCTACGGATACAGCTTGGGTGACTTATAGCCCGACAACGGTAAATGGTAAATATTGTGGTGTGCTCCGCGGTTTGTGGCACATGAAAGGCGATATGATGGGCGGTCCGTTTGTCAGCCATGCACGTCTGGACGAAAAGAATAACCGGGTTGTAGTCGTTGAAGGTTTCGTGTTTGCCCCGGAGACGGATAAGCGCAATTTTATCCGCCGTATCGAATCCGCATTGTACACCTTGCGCCTGCCGGGTGAATTTGAAGAAACACAGGTGGAGAAACTGGATATTCCTGAAGAAAAATAACAAAAATTTATGATTTGTAGTAGCGATAGGATAAATCATAAATCATAAATCAAAATATATGGAAGAACGATTGATTAAGGTGGGCATTACCCACGGAGATATAAACGGTATCGGTTACGAGGTGATACTGAAAACATTGTCGGATCCCCGTATTGCCGAACTTTGTACGCCGGTCATTTATGGCTCGTCGAAGATCGCCGCTTATCACCGGAAAGCTTTGGAGTTGCCTGCTGTGAATTTGAGCATTATTGCACAGGCTGAAGATGCCGGAATAAACCGGGTGAACATTATTAACTGTGTGGATGACGAGACTAAAGTCGAGTTGTGTCAATCTACGACTGTTGCCGGTGAAGCCGCTTATCTGGCTCTGGAGGCTGCCGTTACCGATTTGAAACGCGGCGTAGTGGATGTATTGGTAACAGCTCCGATCAATAAGCACAACATACAGAATGAACAATTCCATTTTCCCGGCCACACGGAATACCTGGAACAATGTTTCAGTGGTCTTGGAAAAAAGGCATTGATGATTCTGATGAAAGATAATCTTCGCGTTGCGTTGGTGACGGGACATATTCCATTGGCACAGGTGGCATCAAAGATTACTGTTGAAGACATTGTCTCCAAATTGCGTATTTTTAATCAGTCGCTTAAGCAGGATTTCGGAATCGTGCGGCCCCGTATAGCAGTCCTTTCGTTGAATCCGCACGCCGGTGATGCCGGATTGTTGGGTAAGGAGGAGGAAGAGATTATTATCCCGGCTATACAGGAAGCGGAGAAGCGGGGTGTGATGTCCTTCGGACCGTATGCTGCCGATGGTTTCTTTGGTTCGCAGATGTATGATAAGTTCGACGGTGTATTGGCTATGTATCACGATCAGGGCTTGGCCCCGTTCAAAACGCTGGCAATGGATGACGGTGTTAATTATACGGCAGGTCTATCGATCGTACGGACTTCTCCAGCTCATGGTACGGCTTATGATATTGCCGGTCAGAATGTGGCTTCCGAGGAATCTTTCCGTCAGGCCTTATATGCCGCTTTGGATATTTACCGGAATCGTACCCGTTACCGGGAGGCAACAGCAAACCCTTTGCGTAAGCAGTATTTTGATAAGGGAGGCGACAATGAAAAGCTCGACCTGACAAAAGAGGAAGGCGAATAACCTGAAGCTCGGAAATCTTTTAAATACTGAAAAGCCATTTCTTGCTTTATGGACAAAGTAGGAAATGGCTTTTTGTTTTTTGCCCATAGTCGAAAAGTAAAAGAGTGGTTGCTATTGTTGTAAATATCTGTATATTATTTTGTTATCTTGTGTTGTAGTACCCTTGTCTTTTATTTGAATATATAATTGTGGATATGAGGCAGAGAAGGGGGATGCCTAAACTGAATCAGGACAGGCTGTCCTTTTTCCTGTCATTTTTTTTTTGATAGGAAAAGTTTGTGTAAGTTTGCGGTTTCAAAAGGATATAAGTATTATGTTTAAGGATAAAACGATTGTATATACATCAGGGACATTCGATATGTTCCATTACAACCATCTTCGGATGATAAACTATGCCCGCAGCCTTGCGGATATTTTGATTGTGGGGGTGAGTACGGATGAATTGGTGTCCTCTTATAAGGCGAAGCCGATTATTCCTTTTACAGAACGTCTGCAAATCATTGAAGCACTGAAAACTCCCGATATTGTCATCCCACAACATACGTTGGACCATTCCGAAATAGTCAAGAAACTGAATATCGACGCTTTTGTCGTGGGAGATGACTGGTATGGCAAGTATGACTATTTGGAGGACTTGGGCGTCCAGGTGTTCTATTTCCCATACGGGACCGGAGTTTCCTCTTCCAATCTGAAGAAAACGATCCATGATTCATACGAAGCGAACTTGAAGTCTCAGCGACAGTCCAAACCTGAATCCGTTAAGGGCTTCGGTGAAAAAGAATAAGGGCGATGATGGGAAAATGGGTATTGATTACCGGAGGGACGAAGGGAATAGGAAAAGCGGTTGCCACTTGTCTGGCAAGAGCCGGGTACAGTCTGATTCTGACCTATGCTTCGGATGAGGAGGAAGCTCTTCGGGTCGCAAATAGTTTGCTGCAACAATATAAAGTAGATACTTATGCACTTCAAGCCGATATTTCCGACCGGAAGTCAATCGAAAAGATAGAATCGTTTCTAACTGAACGCTCTATGCGTTTGGATGCGGTGATCTTTAATGCCGGCCTGACCTGCCGCGATCCGTTTGAGGAACTGGATATGGCGGAATGGGAACAGGTCTTTTTTGCCAATGTGCATTTCCCTGTTTTCCTGTTGCAACGTATTGTCGGTTCGATTAATAAGGGGGGGAGCGTTGTCTTTACCGGATCCCTGATGGGAATACAGCCCCATTCGGTTTCGCTGGCGTACGGTGTGACGAAGAGTGCCGTGCATGCGTTGGTGAAGAATATGGTGAAGTTCTTGGTGCCGTACGAGTTGCGTGTGAATGCCGTGGCTCCCGGTTTTGTGGATACCGAATGGCAGAAAACGAAACCCGCCGAAATACGCCGTAATATAGAGAACAAGGTTTCATTAGGGCGTTTCTGTGATCCGGGGGAACTGGCGGAAGTTTATAAAATGTTAGTAGAAAATAGTTATTTTAATGGCGAAGTGATCGTTGTCGATGGCGGTTATTCGTATAAATAGAAGATAAATGAGCGACTTGGATAAAGAGTACGAGGCTTCGTTGAAGTCGATAGAAACAGAAAATAAGATTGACCGGATTTTTTATCGTCCTATCGGTTTTCGTATTGCCCGTATGTTAAAGGGTACAGGTATTACGCCTAATATGGTGACTGTCGTATCTATTTTTGTAGGAGCGGCAGTCGGTTTCTTTTTTTATCATGATGATCTGATTTACAACGTTTGCGGTATCCTGTTGCTGGTGTTTGCAAATATTCTGGACTGTGTGGATGGACAGTTGGCTCGCCTGACGGGTATCAAATCGGCGATCGGCCGTATTTTGGATGGTTTTGCCGGGGATATCTGGTTTACGTGTATTTATGTCGCTTTCGCCCTTCGTCTGTCTCATGATTATGGAACGGACTGGTTCTTTGCATTGGCGGTTTTTTCCGGTTTGTCTCATTTGGTACAGGCGAATATCACGGACTACTACAAGACGCTTCATTTGTATTTCATCAGCAAGGATAAAGGTGCGGAATTTCAGTCATTGGAACAGGTTCGTGCCCGTCATAAGGAGATGAAATACGGTATCAATAAATTCTTCTATTTCCTCTATCGTGGCTATACGCTTTTGCAGGTGAAGGCCACTCCGTCCTTGCAGGGGATGCTTCGCAGCTTGCATGCACGGTATGGAGATGATATTCCGGAAGATATCCGTATCCGTTTCCGCAAGCAGAGCAAGGAGCTGATGCGCATGATAGACCTGTTGACTTTTAACGGACGTACGATCGTGATGTTTATCGTCGTTCTGGTAGGTGAGGTCTGGGTTTATTTCTTATATGAGATAATCGTATTGAACATCGTTTTGCTGCTTGCCATGAGGAAGCACGAGCAGATGTGTGCAACATTCTATAAATAAGGATTTATGAAAGAGAGCGTAGTAGACGTACATGATTTACAGGAAACTGCCCCGTTCTTTAAAAGTCGTTTCGGTACTTTTCTGGGGAAAGTGCTGATCAAATGGTTGAGTGTCGATAAGGTAAACAAGGCCCATGCCCATAGCTGCCATTTGAGGGGGGCGGAGTTCACAACAGCCTTGCTGAACGATCCGTTGATCGATATCAAATATAATCTGCATAATGCCGAGGTACTGGACCACCTGCCCGAAGGCGCTTTCGCCACTGTCTCGAACCATCCGATCGGATCAATTGACGGGATCATGCTGATCGATATATTCGCTTCACGCCGTCCGGATTTCAAAGTGATGGTAAACGGCGTACTGACCAAAATCGGGGCTATGGGAGATAATTTCGTGTCCGTCAAGCCTGACTCCAACAATCAGGGGGCCAATTTGAAGAATATAAACGGGGTCCGTATCTCCCTGCAACAACTGAAAGAGGGGCATCCGATGGGCTTTTTCCCTGCCGGGGGAATCTCGATGTATAATAAGAGGACGAAGAAGATACAGGATTTGCCTTGGACGCACAGCGTGATTCGCCTGATCCGGAAAGCGAAAGTGCCCGTATATCCTGTTTATTTTGATTTCTTGAATTCCCGCTTTTTCTATTGGCTGGGCCGTATCGACTGGCGGATCCGTACGTTGCGCATACCGGCCGAAGCCTTTAACAAGCGCGGACGTACAGTCGACGTTTACATCGGAGAGCCTGTTTCTCCCGAAGAAATCCAAAATATTGCCGACGACAAAGACCTGGCCGAGTTTTTATATCAACGGACGTACGGTGCTAAAAAATAACAAACCCGTATAGAAACCGCCTGCAGATTCGGTTAATTGAATTAAGATTTGTAATTTTGGCAGATAAAACTGAAATAATTACAGATAATAGAAGAAATATGATAAAGGTAGACGTGCAGCAGATAAAACAGCGTTTTGGAATTATCGGCAATAATGCCGCGCTGAACCGGGCTATAGATGTTGCCCTACAGGTCGCTCCAACAGATTTGTCTGTGCTGATTACCGGTGAAAGTGGTGTCGGTAAAGAAACTTTTCCTCAGATAATACATCAGAACAGTCCGCGTAAACATGGGCAATATATAGCCGTGAACTGTGGCGCTATTCCGGAAGGCACGATCGACTCTGAGTTGTTCGGGCACGAAAAAGGTTCTTTTACAGGTGCGTTGTCCGACCGTAAAGGCTATTTCGAGGTTGCGGATGGCGGGACGATTTTCCTGGATGAAGTGGGAGAGTTGCCCATACCCACACAGGCACGTTTGTTGCGCGTCTTGGAGACTGGAGAGTTTATGCGTGTCGGTTCATCCAAAGTCCAGAAGACGAATGTCCGTATCGTTGCGGCGACGAATGTCAATCTGATGCAAGCCGTATCGGAAGGGAAATTCCGTGAAGATTTGTTTTACCGGCTGAGTACGGTTCCTATCCAGGTTCCTCCTTTGCGCGAGCGAGGGGAGGATATCATTTTGCTTTTCCGTAAATTTGCCAGCGATTGTGCAGAGAAATACCGGATGCCGCCGATCCGTTTGGATGAGGAAGCCCGCCAATTGATGCTTTCCTATCGTTGGCCGGGGAATGTCAGGGAACTGAAAAACATAACGGAACGTATTTCTGTTATCGAGGAAAACCGGGATATCACCGCTTCCGTGCTCCGTCTGTATTTACCCGACCTGAATGTCGAGAAATATCCGGTCCTTGTCAAGCAGGACCCCGATCAGAAGATTTTCAACAGTGAACGGGAGATTCTGTATCAAGTGCTGTTCGACATGAAAAAAGATGTCAACGAACTGAAGAAGCTGGTACACGACATCATGGGAGGCAAGATGCCGATCGAGGTGCCGGAAGAACCGGCGGCTTACCCTCATCCGATCCATGCCGTCCATCCGGTTCCTTCCATCCAAGAAGCCGAAGCTGTGGAAGAGGAGGAGAGCCTGTCGTTGGAAGAGGTCGAGAAAGAGATGATCCGGAAGGCATTGGAAAAACATAACGGTCGCCGTAAGAATGCCGCTGCCGATTTGAAGATATCGGAACGGACGCTTTACAGAAAAATTAAAGAATATAATCTGGAATAAAAGATGTTGAAAAATAATAAGATATGGCTTTTCTGCCTGATCGGGCTGATTGTGACTGCTTGTTCGATTTCTTATAAGTTTAATGGTGCTTCTATCGATTATACGAAGGTCAAGACGATTACGATCAAGGATTTCCCGAATCAGGCTCCGTTAGTCTATCCGCCACTTTCGCAAAAATTTACGGAAGCGTTGAAGGATATTTATATCCGTCAGACCCGCTTGCAATTGGTGAATAGCAACGGCGACTTGGATCTGGAAGGTGAAATTACCGGCTACGACCTGACTCCTATGGCCGTAAAAGAAGATGCGTATGCGTCGCAGACCAAGTTGACGATTACGGTTCGGGTTCGTTATTCCAATCGGGTGAATCCGGACGAAGATTTCGAGCAGAGTTTCTCGGCTTATCGTGAATTCGATGCTACTCAGATGTTGCAGCAGGTACAGGACCAGTTGTCGGAAGAGATCATTGACGAGCTTGTCGATCAAATTTATAATGCAACGGTTGCCAACTGGTAAAAAATGAAAGCTGCTGATTTATATCGACTGATGGAGAACCCGGCCCTGCTGACTGAGGAAACACTTCCGCAGTTAAAGCAGATCGTCGATGAATTCCCGTATTTCCAGATTGCCAGGATGCTTTACCTGAAGAACCTGGCAGTCTTGAACGATATACGTTTTGGCGCAGAATTAAAGAAGATGGCGATCTATGTCCCTGACCGCAGGAAGTTGTTCACACTGATAGAAGGTGAACGGTTCGGTTTGCAGCTCCAGCCTGAGAAAGAGGAAAATCCAGCCCGTGAAGATGCTTTTTCTCTGATCGATGCTTTCCTGTCCAATCGCGAGGAGGAAGAACCGAAGGCGGATGCGTCTCTTCTGTTCCAGCCGTCCGTTTCGTCGGATTACATCTATTGGTCACTGACAAAGGAAAATGGGCAGGCAGAGGAAAAAGAAGAGGAAGTCCGTTTTCAGCACCACGATCTGATTGATTCTTTTATCAAAAACGAAGAGCAGAGGGTTCCCGGAAGTGGCCTGAACTTGGATATGGAAACGACTACCGGAGCAGCTGTTCCCCGAAATCTGGTGGAGTTGGAGGAAAGCCAGCATAAGCCGCTGGATGATTCCTATTTTACGGAAACATTGGCTCATATTTATGTAAAACAGAAGCGATATGAGAAGGCATTGCAAATAATTAAAAACTTAAACTTGAAATATCCAGAAAAAAATGTTTACTTTGCAGACCAAATCAGATTTCTGGAAAAGTTGATTATTAACACTAAAAAATAAAACAAAGATGTACGTATTTATTTCTATCTTAATCCTGATCGCATCTATACTATTGATCTTGATTGTATTGATTCAGAACTCGAAAGGTGGAGGTCTGGCTTCAGGATTCTCTTCTTCCAACCAAATTATGGGGGTACGCAAAACCACAGACTTTCTTGAAAAAGCAACTTGGACCCTTGCCGGTACTGTTGTTGTTTTAAGTATTGTCATTACTGCTTTTATTCCGAGAGCTCAGCACACGACTCAGTCTGAAATCAAAGAACAGATAAATAATGCTGTAACAATCGATCCGAATACGGTTGCTCCAGACTTTGGCACTGCCCAGCAGCCTGCAACAGCTCCTGTTTCTTCTGAAGAAGAAGCTCCGGCTAACTAATCGGAAACGGATTCTCGATATAATGGAGAGGCATTCTGCAACAAGGATGCCTCTTTTTTGTTTTATTTGATAGAATTATCAATAAGTGGATAGATATATTTTATCATGGGCGATACATATTTCTTCGTATCTTTGTCTCAATAGGCAAAATGCCTGTCTTAAATTGTAAATAAATATGGAATTGATTAACTTTGATGGACTGTTAATAGGCATTGCGACCTTTTTGATTATCGGGCTCTTTCATCCGGTCGTAGTAAAAGCAGAATATTATTGGGGTACGAAATGCTGGTGGATCTTCCTCGTTTTAGGAATAGTGGGAACGGTCGCTTCTCTGCTGATTGAAAGTGTTTTTGTTTCGGCTATATGCGGCGTATTCGCTTTCTCCTCTTTCTGGACGATAAAGGAAGTTTTCGAGCAGGAAGAACGTGTACTGAAAGGCTGGTTTCCTAAAAATCCCAAGCGGACTTATCCGGAGCGTAAGCCTTAATCGGACTTTTTATGGCTTAATTAGTATTTGAGCGTCGCTACCATGATAACCGGATTGTCATCCTCTTTCAGATTTTCCAGTATTCTGACCAGTTGGTTTCGCTTTTCAGGGAGAAGAACTTCAGATTGCTTCAGTTCATCTATATCAACCTGTTCCAGCAGGTCGAATGCGTTATAGGCGCAGATCCCGGATTTTGTCGATGGAATGTCCGCTGTTGTTATTATCGATCTCTTTTTGGTAGCACAGGATATTCGGATCATAAAAGTGTGCCAAGACTTTTCCGTAAATGTCCAGTATACCGATTTGCCAGTTATCTTTGGAACCGTCCTGTAAAGGAAGAAAGCGTCGGATAACGTGTTTGCCGTTAAAATAATTATAGCCACGCTGGTCCCAGTCGAAGCTCCCGAAAAGGGCTTCTCCGGGACGGGCAGGATGGATAGTATTGGTCCATGTTCCATCATATTTATAAGTTTTGATTTCGTTCTGGAAACCAAAGGCATTAGCGACATGGACAAGCCGGTTCTTTTCATCTATGCCGAAACCGTCAATAGACATGATATGCATTGGTCCGTCGCCCTCCCGGCTTACTATATTTTTGAACTTGCCACTTTTATCAAACCTGAATAGCCGACTATAAGCAACAGAAACATTATTGATAAACAGGTCGTTTTCCCCGATATACATTTTGCGGATTTTCTGGATGAAGCAACTGTCATTCGTTTCAAGCGGAATAATATCGATATCCATGACCGCATCACTTAGCAGCAGTTTGTGTACTTTGTTCTTGATACCTTCTTCGACATTGATTTCGAATATGATGTGTTTGGCTTTTTTAGTTTCTTGGTTGCAAGAAGCTAAAAGAAGTATGCTAAGGATGGGGAGCAGGTATCTATTCATCATACAGAAGGTTATGAGGTGAATATTATATTTTCGGCTAATGTAAGATTAATAATTAAGAATACAAACGAATTGTTTGATAATATTACGAATATTGCGTAATCTTTTATTTGTTAATTGTTTAAATGCTATTATTTCCAGGTCGTACGAAATATTCAATGTGCCAATTGACCAATGGAAGGAAATTTGAATCCTTTATAAAAATCATTTCCCATTATGTGGCATATTTTGAATAAAATCCCTGAACCGCTTTAACCCTTTTATCAAAATGGAGCGGGGACAGGCAATGTTCCAGCGCATAAAACCTTCTCCTTCCACGCCGTACATGGTTCCGGCGTTCAGCCACAGTTGGGTTTTTTCCACTAATAGCTGTTCCAATTTTTCCGACGTTATGTGAAGCATCGAGCAGTCCATCCAAACCAGATAAGTGCCTTCCAGTGTAGTGATCGGGAAATCCGGCAGATATTTCCGGCAAAAGTCTTTCATGCACCGGTAGTTCGATTCCAAGTATTCCGTGAGCGCATCCAACCATTCTTCTCCTTCATTGTAGGCGGCTATCGTAGCTTCGACACCGAAAGGGTTGACATCGCACACCTCGTTGATGTTAATCGCCTTGTCTATTTTCCGGCGGATGCTTTCGCTTGCCGAAATGATGTTGGCAATTTGTAATCCGGCAATGTTGAACGCTTTGCTGGGGGACAGGCAGGTGACGGAATTTTGCAGGAATTGTTCTGACAGAGAGGCGAACGGTGTGTAGTTGTGCCCCGGATATGTTAGTTCGCAGTGGATTTCATCCGAGATCACCATTACACCGTTGCGGAGGCAGATATCTCCGATCTGCAACAATTCGTCGCGGGTCCATACTCTTCCGGCGGGATTGTGAGGGTTACACAACAGTAGGATTTTAGCCTTCGGATCGGCTGCTTTTATTTCCAGATCTTCGTAGTCGATAACGAATGTATCGCCGAGGCGAATCAGTGGGTTGCTGATGCATTGGCAACCGTTGTTGCGGATGGATGAGAAGAAACAGTTATAGACGGGTGTCTGGACCAGCACATTGTCGCCGGGCTCAGTCAAAGCCTTGATGATGGCAGAAATGGCCGGCACAACACCGGATGTATAGATGATCCAGTCTTTTTGTATCGTCCAGCCGTGCCGGCGTCCGAACCAGTTTGCCACTGCTTTGTAATATGAATCCGACACGCGGGTATAGCCGAAAATACCGTGCGAAACGCGTCGTTGCAAGGCTTTGACGATGGCGGGAGCCGTTTGGAAATCCATATCGGCTACCCACATCGGCAATACATCGGTATTTGTGGCGCTGTCCCATTTGTAGGAGTTCGTGCCGTGACGCGGAATTATTTTATCAAAATCGTATTCCATGTCGTACCTCATGTTTCAAGCGGAAAAGCAGGAACGGCGGTTCCATAACTTTAGTTTGCAATCAGCAGGAGCCTTGATGTTGTTATCGATGATGATCTCATCGTAACTTTCGGCCGTGATGCATCCGGTGCACGGATTTTTCACGCTGCGTATCGGGCTGTTGATGGTGGCTTGCACGGAACTGCATTCGAAAGCGAGGTCGCAGTCGTCTGCCATCGTACAGTTTTCCATCACCAGGTTGTGGGCGTAGCAGAGCGGTTGCGTACCTGAAATCTTACAATTCACCAAGCGCAGGTTTTTGGAATGCCAGCCTAAGTATTCGCCGTTGAGTTCTGAATCGTAGACTGTTACGTTCTCGGTGTTCCAGAAAGCGTCTTTCGAGTGGATGATGGCGTTCCGTATTTCGACGTTCTTGCAGTATTGGAACGAGTAATTACCGTTCTGTGAATAATTCTCGATACGGATATTCTCGCTGTGCATGAACAGGTAGTCGGCTTTGTCGACCTGCACGTTCTTGATTTCCACGTTACGACAGTGCCAGAGGGTTTCCTGTGCATTGGGGATCTGGACGTTTTCCAACCGGATACCGTCCATTTCGCGGAACATCTTCGGGGCTTCCACTTTAGTTCCGGTCATCACGAGATTTTTCGAATACCACAATGCTGCACGTGCTCCTTCGGTAAAGAGACAGTTCCTGACTGCGAAGCCGTCTACATGCCAAAACGGGTATTTTCCCTCGAAGCGGCAATCGACTGCTATAATGTTAGTGCACTCTTTCAATGCGGACTCTCCGGCGTGGATCGTCACGTCATTCAATTGGAGGTCATGGGTGGCGAACAAAGGACGTTCGCCACCGAATTCGGTATGTTTAATCTGTTGCATATTTTGTTATTTCAAATATTCATGGAAAAAATGTTCGATTTTGTCGAACGGAATTACCGACAGGTTGTCGTATAGGTCGACATGGCTGGCGTCGGGGATGATCAGCAACTCTTTGTTGTCACCCGTCAGTTTCTTGAATGCGTCTTCGCTGAAATAGCGGGAGTGTGCTTTCTCGCCGTGCATCACGAGTACGGCGCTGCGGATTTCGTCGCTATAGGAGAGCAAAGGCATGTTGATGAACGAAAGAGCCGATGTCTTGTTCCATCCTCCGTTGGAGTTGAGTGACCGCTTGTGATAGCCGCGGCTGGTCTTGTAATAGTTGTGATAGTCTTTTACGAACCAGGGGACATCGTCGGGCAGTGGGTCGACCACTCCTCCGGCGAGCGCGTATGAGCCGTTCTTTGCGTCTACCGTACGTTGTTCGTTGAGCTGGCGGCGAAGTTCATAGCGCTGGTCGGCATTCATGGAGTCGAAATAGCCGTTTGCGTTTACCCGGCTCATGTCGTACATCGTCGAAGTGACCGTGGCCTTGATACGGGTGTCGATTGCAGCAGCGTTGATCGCCATGCCGCCCCATCCGCAAATGCCGATGATACCGATGCGTTCGGGATCGACATCATTGCGGGTAGAGAGGAAATCCACTGCTGCACAAAAATCTTCGGTGTTGATATCGGGAGAGGCGACATAACGAGGCGTTCCGCTACTCTCTCCGGTATATGAAGGGTCGAAGGCAATGGTTAGGAATCCGCGTTCGGCCATAGTCTGTGCGTAAAGGCCAGACGCCTGTTCTTTCACGGCTCCGAAAGGGCCGGATACTGCGATAGCCGCCATTTTCCCGTTCGCATTCTTCGGTATGTACATATCGGCGGCAAGTGTGATGCCGTAGCGGTTGCGAAACGTTACCTTGCTGTGATTCACTTTATCACTCTTCGGGAAAATCTTATCCCATTCTTTCGTCAATTCTGAATCTTCCATTTCTATATTCTTTTTACCAGTTTGGATTATATCTTTTTCAACTATCCTGTTTCCTGCCTCTATTGTCGTGACTCCTGCCATCAACAAAGCCAATGTGATTATTCTTTTCATATCTCCCGTATTAATTTGGCCGGTACGCCACCAACAATGGTATTGGCCGGTACATTTGTTTTTACTATCGAACCTGCTGCAATGATGGCATTGTCACCGATCGTCACCCCTTGCAGGATGGTGGAGCTGGAACCTACCCATACATTCTTGCCCAGTACAATGGGGGCGGGCTGCATGGAGGTACGCTTTTCGGGAGCGATTTCGTGGTTGAGGGTGGCGAACACCACATTGTGGCCTATCAGGCAATCATCGCCGAGCGTCACGCCTCCATGATCTTGGAAATGGCAACAAGCGTTGATGAACACATTCTTCCCGATCGTGATATTTTTTCCGAAATCCGTATAAAACGGGGGAAACACCCGAAATGAAGGATCGACAGGTTTCCCGAAAAGCCGTGATAGCAATTCGCGCACTTCATCGGGGGTATGGTAAGCACTGTTCAGTTCGAAAGTAATACGTCTCGCTTCATCACTCATAAGATCCATGAAACTATAAATCTCTTTCGTGTCGAGCGGCTTGCGCCCCTTCACATGTTCCAAAAATGTTTTTAATTCCATATTTTCAGCTATTCGTAATTTATCAAAATGTTTATTGAATCTGTTGCATTGAACTTTTGCAAAGGTCGGCATGTATTCTTTTTTTCTTTGTAGATAAATTACCGATATTATGCCCAGGATTACAGTTTCTGCTGATATACGGGTTGGTCTGCGTCGTCTGCGAAATCCCTGTTGGTGTTTCCCTTTTTTGTTTCCGACAAAATCTCCCGGAGGGGGATATTTGTTAGTTTGCTTTCGATCCAGGCTGTGAAATCAAAAGTTTTGAGAAGTTGTTTTTCATATTTGTCCTGCCGGATACGCGTTATATCTTTTTGGTATTGTGACCACAACTTTTCCCGGTCTTTTCTATAGATGGGCAAGGGGTGGGCCATAAGGAAGCGGAAAAGTAGTTTTTCGGTGATATACACCTGCTTCTCGTAGCCGATCGTCCGCTTGATGGAGCTTATTTCATTTGCGAAAAAGTCATAGTCTCCCAGTTCCGCCTGGATAAGGAGGTTGATGAGGCGGGCTGTTTTGTAGGACGGTAATGTGTGGAAGGACTTGTCGGAGCCGAGTATCTTTTTCATACTCTTGCGGGCTTTTGCCGGTTCTCCCAGGCAAAGATAAAGGATGGAAGAAGAGAGGGCTAGTTTTAGCCGGGTTTCCGGTCCGGTCATGACTGCTTTCTTTGATAAAAAATCGGTATAGGTTTCGGCAAGATGCGCTGCCGCATCGAATTGTCCGGTGTTGAGCAATCCCGAAAGTTCGTACAGGTAGCCGCGGGCTTGCACTTCCATCAGGAACTCTGTCGGGTAGTTACCCGTGCCGATCTCTTTTAGTTTGGATAGGAAGAAAGGCATTTCCCGGTATAATCCGGCAACATGGAGGCTGTTCAATACTCCCTCTATGGCGCTCAGGTAGTAGATAGGCGGATTGAGGATCAGATGGCGGTTCGCTTCGAAAAGCGCGATCAGTTCCTGATAGAAGCGGATCGCCGATTTATAGTTTCCGGTATTCAGGTAGTAGGTTGCCTGGAACAACAGGTGAAGTTTGCGTGCCTCGAATCCCTGGTAGGAATGGTTGGCAATCAAGTTCAGTTCGCTTAAAACAAGATCGTTCAGGTTATCTTTCTGTTTGTTCGAACGGGCGTACCCTTTATAGGTGATGCGGTGTTTCAGAATATCGTATAGTTGCAGGTGGAGGTTCGTGTTGCGGGCATATTTCATCACGTCGTTGATCTGCATCTGCTTGTTGACCAGTTCTTTCTCACTGATACCTTCGAAACCGAGCGTACTCAGATATTTCAATTCCGTACGGTAGATCAGGAGAAGCAGCGGATCGTTTTCGTATGTGGTAGCCAGCTTCTTTGCTTTTTCCAATTCGGCAAACGCATTGTCGAAAAGTTCCCGTTCGAAAAGGATACCGGCTTTTGTGATATAATTGAAGATAGTCGTTTGTATGTCCTGTTTCTCCCGCAACTGGACAAGGCAATCCAACAGTACCTGATAAAGATGTTTAGCCGCCATCTCAAAGCTTTTTTCATTCACTTCGCTGCAAAACTTCTCGTATATCTGTTCGGAGGAGAAACATTCACAGGCCAAGTCATATAAGACCATATAATGTTTATCCCCGTTTTGCAGGTTGGTATAGAGCCGGATATATCGTTTTTCCGCTTTGGAAAGCGACTGGGCCAATAGGATGATCTGGTTGAGCTTTGTGGCCTGTTTCATAAACTTATCTGCTTGTATGTAAGTTATATTACTGTGTATGCTTTTTGCAAAAATAAGATTTGGGTTTATCTTTCCCAAATAATTATGTGGAAAAAAGAAGCGATATACATATTACATTTGTAGCGCTTCATTGCAAACGATTCATATTTAATACGAAATAGAACATGGACACAACACAAACATCCAGGCGACAAATCCTGGTGGTCGGTAGCAGTAATACCGATATGGTTATAAAAGCCGCTCATCTGCCTCGTCCGGGTGAAACGATTTTGGGTGGAACATTCTTTATGAATCCCGGAGGAAAAGGGGCGAACCAGGCTGTGGCGATAGCGCGTCTGGGCGGTTCCGTTACTTTTATATGCAAGACCGGAAGCGATATCTTCGGTCATCAGTCACAACAACTTTTCGAGGAGGAGGGAATCAATACCTCTTATGTCTTTTCGGATTCCGGGAACCCTTCCGGCGTGGCCTTGATCACGGTGGACGAAAAAGCGGAAAACTGTATTGTCGTCGCTTCGGGTGCGAATGCCAACCTTCTGCCGTCTGACTTGGCGAAGGCGGAGGAGGCTATCGAGCAGGCCGATCTGATCCTGATGCAGCTGGAGGTCCCGATGGAGACCGTGTGCTTTGTTGCTGATATCGCCTGGCAAAAAGGAAAGAAAGTGATTTTGAATCCGGCTCCGGCACATCCGTTACCGGCCGATCTGCTCCGTCATTTATATTTGATCACGCCGAACGAAACAGAAGCGGAAATGATTACCGGCGTGAAGATAACGGATGAATCGTCGGCAGGTGAAGCCGCCCGTCTCCTTTCGGAAATGGGGGTGCAGCATGTTATTATTACATTGGGATCGAAAGGGGCGCTTATCTATAGCGGCGGAAAGGCCGAGATGGTTCCCGCCCTGAAAGTGGAAGCTGTCGATACGACTGCCGCCGGCGATGTATTCAATGGCGCTCTGACTGTCGCACTATCCGAAGGGCGAAGCCTGAAAGAAGCCGCCCGGTTCGCCTGCAAGGCTTCGGCTATCTCGGTGACACGTGTAGGGGCGCAGTCGTCTGCTCCTTACCGGAACGAAGTGGATATTTTTGTTTAATATAAATCTTATTCTTTATAAATATGAAAAAAGCAATATTACATGTCTTGGGAGGTTTTTTGTTGTTAGGAACTGTCTCCTGTTCGCAACAACCGATCGGACAAAAAACGACGACTCTTCCCGAATCATTTACCATCAGCCGTGAAAAACTGTTGGATAAGATAAAAGGGGGATGGGCAGGACAAACGATCGGTTGTACCTATGGAGGACCGACAGAGTTCAAGTATAACGGGACGATGATACAGGAATATGTCCCGATTCCCTGGAGAGACGGATATATGAGGTGGTGGTATGAAAACTCGCCAGGTTTGTATGACGATGTCTATATGGACCTGACGTTTGTGGACGTCTTCGACCGGTTGGGGCTGGATGCTCCTGTCGATTCGTTTGCCATGGCTTTTGCCAGTGCCGGTTATATGCTCTGGCATGCGAACCAAGCGGCCCGTTATAATATCTTGCAGGGGATCATGCCGCCTGCATCCGGCCATTGGCTGAACAATCCGCATGCAGACGATCTGGACTATCAGATAGAGGCCGATTATTCCGGGCTGATGTCTCCGGGTATGCCTAATTCCGCGTCTGAAATATCCGACAAGATCGGGCATATCATGAATTATGGCGATGGTTGGTATGGTGGTGTATATGTCGGGGCGATGTATTCGCTTGCGTTTATCTCGGATGATATCGGATTTATCGTGACTGAGGCTTTGAAAACGATACCGGAGCAAAGCCGGTATTACCAATGCATGCAGGACGTGATCCGTTGGCATGCCGAGTTTCCGGATGACTGGAAACGTACCTGGTTCGAGTGTGAGAAGAAGTGGAGCGAGGATATCGGTTGCCCGGACGGAGTTTTCGTTCCGTTCAATATCGATGCGGTCATTAATAGCGCTTATATCCTGATCGGATTGTTGTATGGCGATGGAGATTTCTTCAAGACGATGGATATAGCGACCCGTTGCGGCCAGGATTCGGATTGCAACCCGGCTTCGGCTGCCGGTATTTTAGGTACGGTTCTGGGCTATAGCCGGATACCGGAATACTGGATGGGAAATCTCAAAGAGGTGGAGGATATGAACTTTGCCTATACGGATATCTCGTTGACCCGGACGTATGAAATGTCTTTTAAACAAGCCTTGCAAATGGTCGAAAGAAATGGCGGAACAGTGGGAGATGAGGACGTGACGATTGCCTGCCAAGCACCTGTCCCGGTCCGTCTGGAAAAAGGCTTCGAAGGATTGTATCCGGTCGGGCGCATCCATGTGAATCGGGAAGTTGCCGATGTCGGCAAGGTCGTGCTTGACGGAACCGGGATCGTATTTAAAGGTCGTGTGCGTGCTGCCGACGAAGAATATGTGGCCCGTGTGGAAATGTATATGGATGGCGAACTTGTCGAAACGGCAAATTTACCGGCTGCATCCAGGACACGCAGGCACGATCTGTTCTGGAAATACCAAATTCCGAAAGGAAAGCATATCTTTACATTCAAATGGTTGAACCCGGTGGCGGGTGCATCCGTTCGTTTTAACGAGGCGTTGGTTTATTCCGACAGTCCTCTTCAAGTTGTTCACCCATAAATTCAATAACATGAAGAAATCGATTCTTTTTACCTGTTTGGCTGTTTTGCTGGCGGCCTGTTCCGGAAGACCGGCTGCTACTGCTCCGGAAGAAGTAATGGTACAACCTGTCAACCTGATATTGGATACGGATCTGGGACCGGATTATGACGATGTCGGTGCGATGGCTCTGATGCACGCGTTGGCAGATAGCGGTCAAGTGAACATTTTAGCGACTGTTTCGTCTAATAAGGACGAGCATGTCGTACCCTGCATAGAAGTGCTGAATACCTATTTCAACCGACCGGACATCCCTGTCGGTGCTCCGAAAAGCGAGGGAGGCGCTTCGCTGACCACCTGGCATAAGACGAAATGGACCGAAGAACTTCCGGCCCGCTATCCGCATAAAACGGCAAAAACTTCGGATGCCCCGGATGCCGTGAAAGTCTACCGCCGGATTTTGAGCACGCAGCCGGATAGCAGCGTCGTGGTCTGTACGATCGGTTTTTTCACTAACCTGAAAGACCTTTTGCTTTCCGGTGGTGACGAGTATAGTCCGCTTTCCGGCCGTGATTTAGTCGCAAAGAAGGTGAAACGTCTGGTTTCGATGGCCGGTTTATTCCCCGAAGGGAAGGAATTTAATGTCTATTGCGATACTCCGGCATCCCGCGTGGTAGCAGAGCAATGGCCTACGGAAATCATATTCAGTGGTTTCGAAATCGGGAATGTGATCTTTACCGGCAAGAAGCTGGTGCAGATGGATGTGGAGGACAGCCCGGTGAAAGACGCCTATTCACTTTGTTTTGCCGAAGGCGACCCGGACGGACGGATGAGTTGGGATCTTACGGCTGTGCTGGTGGCTGTCAAAGGATATGAACCCTATTACAATGTAGAACGCGGGACATTCCGTGTCGTGAATGATGAAGGTGCCAATAGCTGGATGCCGGACGGAAAAGGCAGGGATCTTCTCCTGATGGAAAAAGTGCCGGCGGCGGAAATGGCAGCTTTGATTGAAAGTTATATGATGCATCAACCTGTTTCAAAATAAGGAAGTTATGTTTATAGTACAAGATTATTCGTTGGCGATCCTGTTCTGCGTTGTCACAATGCTCTGTTGGGGATCGTGGGGAAATACACAGAAGCTGGCCTCGAAGACCTGGCGGTATGAGTTTTTTTATTGGGATTATGTGATCGGCGTGTTGCTCTTTTCCATTCTTTCCGCTTTTACGTTGGGCAGCTTCGGCTCCGAAGGACAGAGGTTCCTGCCTAACCTGGCGCAAGCCGATATGGGGTCGTTGGGGAGCGCTTTCGTGGGTGGCATTATTTTTAATGCAGCCAATATCTTGTTGTCGGCGGCTATTGCGATTTGCGGCATGTCGGTGGCTTTTCCGGTCGGGATCGGGCTGGCATTGGTATTGGGCGTATTGGTCAACTATTTCGGGGCGGCCAAAGGAGAACCTTTGTACATCTTTATCGGCGTAGCTCTGATCACGGTTGCCATCCTGTTGAACGGGTTGGCTTATAAGAAAGCATTGGTCGGTTCGAAAAAAGTGTCGGGAAAGGGTCTCTTTATTTCGATTGCAGCCGGTGTGATCATGGCTTTCTTCTATCGCTTTGTTGCGGCTTCGATGGATCTGGACAATTTTGCAGAGCCTGCGCCGGGCAAGCTGACACCTTATACCGCTGTGTTTATCTTCTCTTTAGGCGTGTTCATCAGTAATTTCCTGTTCAATACGATTGCCATGAAGCGTCCGGTGGAAGGTGAGCCGGTTTCCATCTCCGGTTATTTCAAGGGGAATGCCAGGACGCACCTGGTGGGTATATTGGGAGGCGTTATCTGGTGTATCGGCCAATCTTTCAGTATGATCGCTTCGGAAAAAGCCGGGGCTGCCATTTCCTACGGTCTGGGGCAGGGGGCGACGCTTGTATCCGCACTTTGGGGAATTCTGGTATGGCATGAATTCAGGGGAGCTCCGCGTTCTTCGGATTATCTGAATGCCGGAATGTTCGTCCTGTTTGTGATCGGCTTGGGCTTCCTTATTTATGCCGGGGCATAATAATATCCTGTTTTTATCCTTGTGATAAGTTATTTATCGCGAAAAAGCCTTACATTTGTCTTAGTTTCTTGTTTATTGGATATGTACAAAACTAAAAAGCAGGCTTTATGAAAGAGGATAATGATATTTTCAAGAAGTTCCGGGATTCATTTAGTAAGATTGACGGACATTTCCATATATTAGAACAGCGTGTACCCGTAGAACGGCAGATGGAGTATTTTAAATATTCGGAAAAGATCAGGAAAGATCAGGATAAGCCGGATATTTCTAAAATGGATTTTTCGGTTTTCGAGGAAAGTCTGGACGATCCCGAATCGACTACGGAACATAAGAAGTATGTATTGTCTATGCTTGCAACCTCACGGCAGGTAAAAGCATACAGGATATTGGAAGGATATGCCCAGGCTCCGGACCCGGATGTGGCGGACTGGGCTTATATGGCTTTGATGGAAAGCCGTATCGCTCTGGAATCCGAACTGTCGGACGAGAAGCAGATCTATATCTCTACCGGTTTGGGAGGAAAAGGGGAGAAGTTGCGTTTTTATGTGCTGATTCTGGCGAATGAACTGAAACCGTTCCTGGAGTATCAGAAGAAAGTGATCGAACGTGAATTTCCCTATTCGCTGGAAAAGGCGGATTGCGAAATCGAGCGGTTGACAATAGGTGAGAAACATATGGAGCTGGTTTTCCTGATCCCGGTTTGGGCAGATATCAAGCAGACGCTGGACAAGGTGATCAACGAATGTAACCAGTATGGGAACTTCCTTTCGCAGATTTTCACGATTACGAACGTGAAGGAGCTGTCGGCCGAGGAAGTGGAAGAGATTATAAATAAGAATGGAGGAAACAGTCAAGCAAGCCATTAAATATGGTATAGTAGGAGTGAGTAATACGGTGATAACCGCCGCCGTCATCTGGATCATGATGAAGTTGTTCGGATGTTCGGATGTCGTTTCGAATGTGGTCGGTTATGTGGCAGGCGTATTGAATAGTTTTATATGGAATAAGCAATGGACATTCCGAAGCTCTGCCGGATGGATCGGCAGTGCCGTCCGTTTCGGGGTCGTGTTCGGAGTGTGTTATCTGTTGCAATTGGGGCTTTTAGTGTATGTCCTGAATCCATGCCTGTCGATCGACCCCTATTATAACCAATTGATAGCAATGGCTTTTTACACGGTGATTAATTTTATCATGAATAAGTTTTATACGTTTAAGGCTTAATGCAGATGAAGAAACTTGCGGTCATAGTCCCTTGTTATAACGAGGAGTTGGTCATTGCCGAATCGTACCGGCGTACACGGGAGGCGTTGCAGAAACTCCCTGTTTTAACGGAAATTATCTATATCAACGACGGCAGCAGGGACCGGACACGTCTGATGCTGGACGAGATCGCGGCTTCCGACCGGCAGGTGAAGGTGATCCATTTCTCCCGTAACTTCGGGCATCAGCCGGCTGTTACGGCAGGTATCAACAATTGCGATGCCGACCTGGCTGTCATCCTGGATGCCGATATGCAGGATCCGCCCGAACTCATCGCATCCATTCTCGAATTGCAGGAAAAGGAGCAGGCGAACGTGGTTTATTGCGTCCGCAAGTCCCGCGAAGGGGAAGGACTTTTCAAGAAAGTGACGGCGAAAGCCTTTTACCGTATGCTGAACTATATGAGTGATGTGAATTTCCCGTTAGATACAGGCGATTTCCGCCTGATAGACCGCAAGGTGATGGACCAGTTCGACCGTTTCCAGGAGCGGGGAAAATATATTCGCGGACTGATCAGCTGGGTCGGCTTCAAACAGGTTCCTTTCTATTATGAACGGGAGGCACGCATCGCCGGAGAGACGAAATACCCGTTCAGCAAAATGTGGAAGTTCGCCACCACCGCCATGCTTTATTTCTCCAAGAAACCGTTGCGCCTGGCGACAAGCTTGGGCTTTATCGCCGTATTGGTCGGCATCGTGCTGGCCGTCTGGTTTACCTTAGGCAAGATATACGGCTTCAGTAATGCCGAAACAGGCTGGACTTCCATCATGACCTCCGTTATTTTCTTTGGCGGCGTCCAATTGCTGACGGTCGGTGTGTTAGGGCAATATGTCGGCATCTTGTTTGACGAGATCAAAGCACGTCCGGAATATATTATCGACGAGAAAAAGAATTTCTAAACGGACGGATTACCGAACAAATCTGAGTCACCAGCCTGCGGATATTTTCTGCGGCAAACTCCGGCTCCATCGCGTCCTTCAGGGAGACCGGGCCGGGTGTGATCGAGAATACCCCCTGGAAGCCGGCCCGGTTCATCCGATCCGTATCTTCTATGCTTCCAGCCAGTACGATGACGGGGACGTTCTGTTTCCGGGACTCTTCCAGGATGCCGAAAGGCACTTTTCCCATCGCTGTCTGCCGGTCGGCTCGTCCCTCACCGGTGAAGATCAGGTCGGCCCCCTTTATTTTCTTACCGAAGTCCAGCATGTCGAGCAGCAGGCGGATGCCCGGTTTCAACTCGGCGTCCAGGAACGCGAGGAAGCCGCCGCCCATTCCTCCGGCTGCCCCGGCTCCGGGAACATCCGAAATGTCTTTGCCTGTAGCCGACCGGATAACCCGTGAAAGCGCCTGCATGCAGGCATCCAGCTCTTTGACCATCTCCGCATCGGCTCCCTTTTGCGGGGCGAAGACATAAGCCGCTCCCTCGGGTCCGCAGAAAGGATTATGTACATCGCAGGCGATCGTGAAACGGGCTTCCTTTAAAGCCGGGTGCACGGCAGATGTGTCGATGGAGGCAACCTGCGACAAAATCCTGCCGCCTGTCCCCAACAGATCCCCCCGTTTGTTCAGGAAGCGGAACCCTAAGGCTTGCAGCATCCCTAACCCGGCATCATTGGTGGCGCTGCCTCCGATACCTATTATAAAACGGCGGCAACCTTGTTCGAGGGCATCGAGGATCAGTTCCCCCGTCCCATAAGTTGTCGCCAGCATCGGATTCCTTTTTCCTTCGGGGACCAGAGGCAAGCCGCTGACGGCCGCCATCTCGACCAGAGCCGTTTGCCCGTCGCCCGAAATGCCGTACCGGCCCTGCATGGGTTCCATCAAGGGGCCGTGTGCCGGCAGGGTCCGGCATTTCCCCTTTGTCGCGGAGATAAGTATGTCCAACATACCTTCGCCTCCGTCGGCGATCGGAAACAGCAGGGTTTCGCAATTGGGAAAGATGGCTTTGATGCCTTTCATTACCGCAATTCCTGCCTCTTCTGAGGTCAGGCAGCCTTTAAAAGAGTCGATGGCTATTACAGCTTTATTCATTTATCCGTCTTATGATGCCTTAGATCATTTGTGGGTTCAAATGTATCTAAAGTTTACGAGATATGAATGATAAAAGATGATTTATCGCGGCAAAAGGTGAGGCCGGATCTACATGCGGTTTTGCGGGATCCTCTGTCACTCTATCACACATTGTCTTGTAAGCATTGATAAACATGTTGTGCATGGAGTGATACATGCCGGATTCCTGTATCACTCCTGTATCACTCCTGTGTCACACCTCTATCACACCCTATCGATGCTGAGGGGATTGAGATAGTCCTTTTATCCTTGTCAAGGATCTTAATTACAGGTAGTTGGTGTGGGGATACCCTGTACATCCGGGTGTAGCCGTCCCGAACATCCGGATGTACGAAGCGACAACATCCGGGTGTGGAAAGCCGGAAGATGGGCGTGTTTCTAAACATTTCCTACTGTTGGTACATGATCTGATTTTATTCGTATCTTTGTCTCGTTAAACGTTTATCAGTATGAAAGCAAAAAAGAAAGATTCGTTAATGGATTACATCAAAGCGAACCGAAGAGGAAGTAGGGAAGCGGAGATTGAGAATCACGGTCATCCGGTCAGTTTCAACCGGGTGCATGTATCGAAAAAGGTGTATAACCGTAAAAGAGATAAGGCAGATGCCCAGAGGCATCTGCCTTATTTGTGCTTTGTGGTTGGCTCCAATTAGTGCTGGTGATTGTGTACCGGATATTTTTCCTTAAACCACTCGACCAGTTTTCCGTCTTTGAAACTTAATAAGTAATATCCTTCCGTGTTCTCAGTCATGGAAGCAGTCTTGTAACTGATGGTCTCGACCGACCCTTCGGAGGTCATGCGGGCGCCCGCCGATTCGAAATCTTTTCCCAATATGGAGATCACTTTCTTTTTGGTCATGCCTAATTCGATGTCTTTCATCTTGCTGTCCATTTGGTAGGGCTGCATAAGCGTTCCGCAGCTTGTCAGCAGGAATGTAGCCAGTAGTAGATACATCCATTTCATCTTTTTCATATATCCTTGTTTTTATAGTTAGTAAACACGTAGCTAAGGTAATATTATTTTGTAAATGAAAAGAGGGAAGGATATAAAAAAAGAGGAAAACCTTTCGATTTTCCTCTTCTTGAGAGCGGAAGACGGGGCTCAAACCCGCGACCCTCAGCTTGGAAGGCTAATGCTCTATCAACTGAGCTACTTCCGCAAATTAAAGAAAGTGGGCAGTGATGGATTCGAACCACCGAAGGCGAAAGCCAGCTGAGTTACAGTCAGCCCCATTTGGCCACTCTGGTAACTGCCCCCGTTATTTTCAATTGCAGTGCAAAGGTACGACTATTTTTGAAACCTGCAAGCGTTTAGGCAGAAAAATTTACCATTTTAAGAGCGGTTACTGCCGCTTCATCGCCTTTGTTTCCGTACTTGCCGCCTGCACGGTCTTCGGACTGCTGCATGGTGTCTGTCGTTAACAGACCGAAAATGAACGGAATATCGTACATCAGGTTCAATTCCGTAATCCCCTGCGTAACGCCGGAACATACATAATCGAAATGAGGAGTGTCCCCTCTCACGACGCAACCCAAAACGATGACGGCGTCCACTTCTTTTGTTTCAGCCATCCTTTTTGCACCGAAAGTCAGTTCGAAACTTCCCGGTACTCGTTTTACATATATGTTTTCGGCTTTGACGCCATGCTTTTCCAACGTGTTGCAGGCTCCTTCCAGTAGTTTTTCGGTGATGTGCTTGTTCCATTCCGCTACGACGATCCCGACAGTCACCTCCGATCCGTCAGGAACGCTGTTGAAGTCGTATTCCGATAAATTTTGATAAGCTGTTGCCATATTCTTGTTCTTAAAAGAAGAGGATGCCTTGTTTGACGAGACATCCTCTTATATGAATTATACTATTTATATACGTATTATTTGTTCAAAGCGGAAGCACGCGTGATATATTTGTCGATATCGGAAGCTTCCATCGAATTGAAATATTTTTCTTTGATAGTGGTGTATGCTTTAACTGCGTCGCCATACTGTTTCAGGCTTTCGTAAGCGATACCGGCTTTCTTCAGGTAAGTCGGGCTGATCACTTCGTTGCTTGCCTGTTTGGCTGCTTTTTCGAAATAGCTGATGCCTTCTTTTACATTGCCCATGTTTACATAGCAGTCACCGATCAGGCCTGTGATAGCCGGAGAGATCATATCGTCGCTGCCGCTGAAAGATTTCAGCAGGTCCAATGCCTTTTCGTTTTCGCCCATCTTGAAATAGCAGATACCGGCGTAAGCTTTTGCCAGGTTACCGGCCGATGTGCTTCCGTATTGGTCGATGATCGCTTCGAATCCTTCATAGTCCGCACCGTTTCCGTTCAATGCCAGGTTGAAAGAGTCTTTGGCAAAATACTGTTCGCCTTTGAACATAGCTGCTGCGGCTTTCTTCTCCTGCGGAATCAGATATCCGTGCTTGATGCCCAAAACAGCCCCAACAACGAGAGCGAGTGCTATAATACCGTAAATGATTTTCTTTGAATTGTTTTCAATGAACTGTTCCGATTTCGAAACAATTTCTTCGACCTCTAACTCCTTGTTGGTGTCTTTTTCCTTAGTAGCCATAATGTTTTTATAGTTGTTATTATTTTATCACTGTTTTATGCCTGTGGCAATTCAAGTCGCAAAAGTAGTTTTTTTTACTGAGAAAATCTATACTTAGAAGTATATTTTTTAATTTTGTGCGACTAATATAGTGCGGATGATACTTAAAAAGCTTTCTATACTCAATTATAAAAACATTCTCCAGGCAGAAGTTTCTTTCTCTCCCGAGATAAATTGTTTTTTCGGGAATAACGGAATGGGGAAGACCAATCTGCTGGATGCCGTGCATTATCTCTCTTTTTGCAAGAGCCATATCAACACGCCCGATTCCCAGCTGATCAACAACGGCCAGGATATGTGCGTGTTGCAAGGTAACTATGACTATGAGGGACGTGAAGAGGAGATCTTTTGTGCCATCCGCCGCCGGCAGCGGAAACAGTTCAAGCGGAATAAGAAAGAGTATGACAAACTGTCGGAGCATATCGGCCTGTTGCCGTTGGTGATGGTTTCGCCTGCCGATTCTGAACTGATACAGGGCGGGAGCGAAGAACGCCGCCGTTTTCTCGATGTGATTATTTCGCAGCAGGACAAGCCCTACCTGCATGCGCTGATACAATATAATAAGGCCTTGCTCCAGCGGAATTCGTTGTTGAAGGACCAGTGTACCGACGCCTCCCTCTATGAAGTGCTGGAAATGCAATTGGACATGTACGGCCGGATGGTGTACGAGAAGCGGCAGATGCTGGTAAACGATTTCACTCCGATCTTCAACGAGTATTACCAGACGATCTGCCGTTCGACCGAGCAGGTCGGCCTGCGCTATATCTCCCAGCTGGAGAAGGGGAGCCTGGCGGATATGCTGGCTGCCAACCGGGAGCGTGACCGCATACTCGGTTATACCTCGACCGGCATTCACAAGGATGAACTGGAGATGACGCTGAACGACTACCTGATCCGCCGTGTCGGTTCGCAGGGACAGAACAAGACGTATCTGATTGCCCTCAAGCTGGCCCAGTACGTTTTCCTTTCCCGCAGGGGGCAGGCGCGTCCGATCCTCTTGTTGGACGATATTTTCGACAAGCTGGATGCCGACCGGGTGGAGCAGATCGTCAAGCTGGTGAGCGGCGACCAGTTCGGGCAGATCTTCATCACCGATACGAACCGGAAATACCTGGACGCCATCCTGCAATCGATCGATCACGGCTACGCTCTGTTCAGGGTCGAACAGGGCGAAGTGCAACCGATGGAGGAAGTAGGATGATGCACCGGAATGCACAGACGTTGGGCGATGCGATCCGGGAGTTTTTTGAAGACAATGCCGGGTTGCGTGCGAAGATACTGGAAATCCGTGTCCAGCGGGCTTGGGGGGAGATTTTGGGGCCGATGGTCGCACAGTACACGCGCAATATATATGTAAAGGACAAAGTGTTGTATGTTTCCCTCACTTCCTCCGTCCTGAGAAGTGAATTGGTATTGTGCCGGGAGCGGCTGGTGAAGAGCCTGAACGATTATGCCGGTTCGGCAGTTATACAAGATATAGTTATCAGATAAAAGAATTGACTCGTTATGGATACAAGAAAGATAGAAGAAGTTCCTTTTGAAGAGGTGTATGAGGTGGAGAAGTATGGCACGTACTATTCCGAGAATAAATTTTGGCAGAAAGTGCGGCGGATCGCGAAGAAGGTCGGTGCGACCGTGATGCGTCCTGTCTTCCAACTCTATTATCTGCTGCATGATAAGAACGTCCCCTTGCAACACAAGGCTTATATCATAGGTGCTTTAGGCTACTTTATCCTGCCGTTCGACTTGATTCCGGAAAGTATTCTTCCGGTGATCGGGTTTACCGACGATGTCGCCGTCATGGGCCTTGTCTTGAAAATCGTAAAGGATAGCATCACGCCGGAAATAAAAGCCAAGGCGGATGCCAAAGTCATGGAACTGTTGCAGACGGATAAGATCTGAATCAGAGTATTTCTTTTTCAGTTACGATCAGGTCCATTTTCCGGTCGAATGGCTCGACCGGTATCCGGTCTTTCAGCTGGAAATCGTAGCAGATTCCGACCTTGGGAACGTTCAGTGTGGAGAGCAGGCGGTCGTAAAAGCCTTTTCCCCGTCCGAGGCGGTTATGCTGGCGGTCGAAAGCCACGCCCGGAACAATGATCAGGTCTATTTCGCTTTCCGATACGGCCACGCAATCTTCGGTCGGTTCCGGAATACCGAAAGCACCGGCCTTGAGTGATTCTTTTCCTGCGTACAAGAGCAGCCGGAGGTCGTCTCCTTCCACGAGAGGAAGCAATAATTTCTTTTCCCGATACCATTTTTCGATCAGGCCGGCCGTTTGCACCTCGCCCGCAATGGCGTGGTAAAGCGCTATGCAGGAAGCCTGCCGGAAGAGAGCCGTCTCTTCCAGCCGTTCCATTATCTTAGCAGAAAGATCCAGCAATGTAGTCTTCGTATATGATCTCTTTAAGGAGGCCATATCCTCTCGAAGCGTTTGTTTGGCTTTGTGCAATTCCATCGGATGTATTGTTTTTGTTCTCAGGTGTCGGGAATGATTTCCCTTCGTTCAGAACTTTGATGGCATGTTTCAGCGTGATGTCATCGTTCTGGAATATGGGATAGAAGCCCGCTTCGTCGAAGAAGTTACGGACGATATAGGCCTGGAGCTGTTTCTCGATCAGTTTGCCTGATATGCCGATCAGGTGCGGACGTTTCTTAATCCCTTTCGTTGCGGCATAGTTGGTGAAATCGGAAAGCAGCGGTTGCTGTTGCAGGTATTTGTACAAATCCTGATAGGTCTTGAAAGAAGACAGCTTGTCGTAATTGCGATCCGAGTATTCGAGTGCATATAGGTTCAGCGTACCGGAATTGACTACGTTGGAGAAGTAAGAAGTCACGCCGCTTGTGTCACGCGGAATGAAGATATCCGGCATGATACCGCCGCCGCCGTAAACGGGTCGTCCCATCACGGTCTCGTATTTATCGCTGTTGTTCAGCTTGATACTGTCGGCCGAGTCGAATTCGCCGTGCATGAAGCGCTGGTAGATGTCCTGCTCGTATTCGTTGTCTTTACCCAGTTCATACTTTTTCTGGATACAACGTCCGGATGGCGTGTAATAGCGTGCGATCGTCAGGCGGATTTCCGAGCCGTCGCTTAACTGGATCGGTGACTGGACCAGGCCTTTGCCGAAAGTACGGCGACCGATGATCAGCCCGCGGTCGTTGTCCTGGATAGCCCCGGAGAAGATTTCACTGGCGGAGGCCGAGAATTCGTCTGTCAGGACTACTATCGGAGCATCCTGGCAAGTGCCTGTGCCGTTCGTATAGACGTCGTTGCGCGGGAATGCCTTCCCTTCCGTGTACACGATCAGGCGGCCTTCCGGCATGAATTCGTTTACCATATTGATGGCGGCATCCATATAACCGCCCGTGTTGCCGCGAAGGTCGATCACGAAGGAGGTACAGCCTGCCTGTTTCAGTTTGGCGATTGCCGTGATGAACTCGTTGTAAGTGGTACGGCCGAATTTGCTTACCTTGATGTAGCCGATCCCCTTGCTTACCTCGTAAGACACATCGACCGAGCTGACGGGGACATCGCCGCGCGTCACGTCGAAGTACAACAGCTCCGGTTCGTTTTTACGTTTTACGCCCAACTTGACCGTACTGTTCTTCGCTCCGCGCAGGGTTTTCATGATGACTTCCTGGTCGCTTTTGTTGCCGGCATACAGGGAGTCGTTGATCGTGATGATGCGGTCGAAGGGCTTCAAGCCGGCCTTTTCGGACGGGCCGCCCGGAATGACGTTGATGACCAGGATGGTGTCGGTCTGCATGTTGAAGGAAACACCGATTCCGCTGAACGATCCTTCCAGGTCTTCATTTGCCCTTTGGGCGTCTTTTGCCGGTATATACACGGAATGCGGGTCCAGTTCGCTGAAAACTTTAGGAATAGCATCTTCCACCAATTGTTTCATATTGACGGTATCGACATATTGTTCGTCGATAATGTCAAGGATGGCATTGATTTTGTTTCCACTGGAATAAATATGTCTCTTTCCCTGTGTCAGTCTAAGGTAATGATTCCCTACAAAGATCCCGAGAGCAACACTCAAAGCTATAATCACAGGCAACCATACGGCCAACCTTCTGTTCTTGTCCATAAAACGTATCTTTAATCGTTTATTTCTATATAATCTATAATAACACCTGCGCGACGCAATAGGTTGCAACCATCTTCCACCCTGTATTTTTCGGAGTACACCACCCGCTTGATGCCGGACTGGATGATGAGCTTGGCACATTCGATGCAAGGGGCGGAGGTGACGTAGATCGTCGCGTCTTTACTGCTGTTCGACGAAGCGGCCACTTTCGTGATGGCATTGGCTTCCGCATGCAGAACGTAAGGTTTGGTGACATTGTTTTCATCTTCGCAAACATTCTCGAAACCAGATGGCGTACCGTTATATCCGTCAGAGATAATCATATGATCCTTTACTATCAGTGCCCCAACCTGGCGTCTCTTGCAATACGAATTTTCCGCCCATACGGCCGCCATCCTGAGATAGCGCTTATCCAATTCGAGTTGCTTTTCCTTCTTATCGCACATCGTTTTCTGATTTTATATACCTTAATTATATAATAGCAGACAAAGGTACATATATTTGGGATATATGGAATAGGTTTAACGGTTTTTGTCGGGATGACCGTTTTAAATTTTGTCACCGGCCGTTTTTACGCTTTTCTCAAGATATGTACTGCCTTTGTTCGGGCCTTATTGTAATATTCGTAAAAAACTCATTGGTCAGAATCGAAAATACTACCGCATCAAATTTGATTTTCTACCCCATCTAATTCAAATTATCCGCAAGGGTAATATTTTTTAAGAAACTACTATTCTCTATATGTTGCTATAAATTAAATATTTATGCTCTATTCTCGTTTTCGGGGGGGATATTGTGCTTTTGTGTCTGTTTATTTAGGCCAGGCCGATACCGTAGAGGTGGATTAACCGTTTTGATTTGCGAAAAAAAGATTTTTGCTAAGATGTTGATATTTAATGAAAAATAAAAATTGTCAGAAAGAAGAGAGGATGAAAAGTTTCGCAAATATTTGTTTTCTGTTTTTTAGTTGTTACATTTGCGAAAATGTCATGTATGAGTTTAGGTGTTCTTTGACGTTTTGTTCTAAAAATCAGAAGGTTGGAAAGTGTGGGATTGTGCGTTTTTCGCAAATCCCCGTAGCTTTCGGATATGATTTTTGATTTGCGAAAGTTTAAATAGTTGATAAATAGATAGATGAGCAATTTTTAATTCGATTTTTACTTGGATTGTAAATCTCAAATCTCTACATTTGCGAAAAAATAGTTCTAAATGGATTAACTCTCTGACGCAAAGACAAAAGCAGAAGGAGTGAATAAAAGTTCCAAAAGTCGTAAAATGCTCTCTGATAGGTTGTCAGAGAGTATTCCATTAGAATAAGGATTAAGACAAACATCGTTCTCGTCTATGAGATAGATAGGTGCAGTCAGAGAGTATTCCATTAGAATAAGGATTAAGACCAGTCCCAGCATTCTGCAATGTTTCTTTCACTTTGAGTCAGAGAGTATTCCATTAGAATAAGGATTAAGACAGATGAAAAACTAAACATAGCTACCAGGGCGATCGTCAGAGAGTATTCCATTAGAATAAGGATTAAGACAAAACCGATACCGTCACCGTCTCGGATAATACTGATAGTCAGAGAGTATTCCATTAGAATAAGGATTAAGACGTAACATCAAAAGATGCTACATGAACTTTCTGGCGGCGTCAGAGAGTATTCCATTAGAATAAGGATTAAGACAAAGAAACGCCCATGGTGGTTTCACCCACAACGGTCAGAGAGTATTCCATTAGAATAAGGATTAAGACCGCTGAGGACGCAAGGTCACAAGCGCAGTATATGCGTCAGAGAGTATTCCATTAGAATAAGGATTAAGACGGTAAAGAAGAAAACAAAATAAAATCGCCGTATACAGTCAGAGAGTATTCCATTAGAATAAGGATTAAGACCCGTTATTGACCTCGTAATCGAAAGTCGTTGGGCGTCAGAGAGTATTCCATTAGAATAAGGATTAAGACGTGGATTGGTCCAGAGACTGGCGCAAAGCGTCAGCTGTCAGAGAGTATTCCATTAGAATAAGGATTAAGACGAGTGACGTTCAATTCCAAAGATATTACGAACTAGTCAGAGAGTATTCCATTAGAATAAGGATTAAGACACAAAGTAGATTTCTCAACCTTCTTGTTTTCGGCCGTGTCAGAGAGTATTCCATTAGAATAAGGATTAAGACAACGATCCTTGGCTTCGAAATTCTCAATTGCAAGGCGTCAGAGAGTATTCCATTAGAATAAGGATTAAGACATTAATATCACCGTCGAAAGTGCGGTGTTTTTGTTTCTGTCAGAGAGTATTCCATTAGAATAAGGATTAAGACCGCTCAGCACCTTATCTTCCGGTTTGGGAGGGGTCGTCAGAGAGTATTCCATTAGAATAAGGATTAAGACCATAATGGCCCTTTGTGCAAAACCCCGCCGTAATAACGTCAGAGAGTATTCCATTAGAATAAGGATTAAGACATAGCGACCATTTCGCCGTCATAACCACCGATAAAAGTCAGAGAGTATTCCATTAGAATAAGGATTAAGACAGCGGCTCCGGCAGCTTCATCGGTGAATTTATCAGTGTCAGAGAGTATTCCATTAGAATAAGGATTAAGACTCAGCGCCAAAGCCAAACATTGCGTCCCATGTGATTAAGTCAGAGAGTATTCCATTAGAATAAGGATTAAGACATTTCCTTCACAAGAAATAATTACGTCTTCGTCGGTCAGAGAGTATTCCATTAGAATAAGAATTAAGACATACGAATTGTCGGCAGTTCCACGGTTTTTTCATGTCAGAGAGTATTCCATTAGAATAAGGATTAAGACACGATAACTCCTAATAGAACACCCCAAAACACATTGTCAGAGAGTATTCCATTAGAATAAGGATAAAAAACTTGTTGTCGTTTTGTTGATTTGTGGAAGTAATCAGAGGAGTGTAATTGCGGTAAGGATATAATGAATATCATTGTTAACATAAAAATACGAATATGGAAACGCGTAAATCTTATTATTCAGTATTGTGTACGGAAGAATTTTTGTTTGAAGCTTGGAAGGCTATAAAAAGTAAAAATGCTTCTGGAGGTATAGACGGAATCACATTGGCTTGTTTCGAAGATAACCTTCAAACTTATATTTCGGAATTATCCAATGATTTGAAAGCTGGTACGTGGTCGCCGGAGCCTTATTTAAGCATCGAAATTCCCAAAAAGAAAAGCGAAGTGCGAAAGTTGGGGCTGTTGTCGGTTAAAGACAAGATCGTGCAATATGCTATCAAAACACTTGTGGAACCTCTTTTCGAGAATATTTTTATGGATTCCAGCTATGGCTATCGACCCAATAAAGGACATACAAAAGCGGTTAGGAGGGCGTTGAGTGAATGCTGCAAAAAGAAAAACAAATGGGTGCTGCGGTTGGATATTGATAACTATTTCGATACGATCAACCACCATTTGTTAGCAGCCCGACTTCATGCCCTGATTCCGGATGAGGAGATAGTGCGGTTGATTATGTTGTCTGTGCAGATGGGAATCGTTAACAAACATTTGAAATGGAGTGACAACTTGGAAGGCGTACCCCAAGGTGCGATCCTTTCTCCTTTATTATCAAATTTCTATCTACATCCGTTCGATAAGTATGTGCAAACATTAACTCGTTCTTATGTTCGTTACGCTGATGATTTCTGCTTGATGTGCGAAACGCATGAACAGGCGAAAAGTTGGTTGAAGCAGTTGTCTGTTTATTTGCAAACACATTTGGGGCTGTCGTTAAACACGCCAATTGTGGCAGAGCTACGTAAAGGTTTTGAGTTTTTAGGCATAACGATATCCAAAGGCGGATTGAGTTTGTCTAATAAGAAAGAAGTCGATTTGAAAGAACGGATCACTAATTTATCTGTCACGGATAAGGGATTTACACCGGCCAGCCTTCGTGCCTGGGCTGGAGTGCGTAACTACTATGGAACGTTGTTGCCTCAGCCTGTATTACATTCACTGGATGATTTGTTATACGAACACTTGAAGCAGGTCGTGTCTGCTTCTTACCGGCAAATAGCTAACCGCGCAGTCTTGACGCGAATGATGTCGGAGATCGATTATCTTTCGAACGAATACCAATTGTATAAGAAAAGGATACTTCAGGATTATGTAGAGCTTTATGACTTTCATAAGGGATTGGATAAGGAAGAAAAGGCGAAAGAACAGAACAAGAAAATTATAGAACAGCGAAAAGCGGAATACCGGAAACGTGAGGGAGAAGGTAGCGAATTGTTGGTGAATACGTTTGGTTGTTTCGTCGGTCTTTCAGGCAAAGGTATAACGGTGAAACGGCAGGGTAAAGTAATTCATCAAAAGCCATTAGGGGCTCTTTCGCATATAACGATAAGCAGTAAAGGGGTGACTCTGTCATCCAATTTGATTGACTATTGTTTGGCAAACAAGATCACAATAGACTTTTTCAATTCTTCCGGTGGTCATACCGGATCTATTCTGTCGAATAAATACATCGAAAATACGTTGTGGAACAAGCAGGCGCAATGTGGAAAAGAAAAACGCTTGTTTCTGGCAACTTGCATGATTGAGGCAAAGTTGAAAAATCAGTTCTATTTGGTGAAGTACTTCCATAAATATCATAAACATTGTTATAATACACTTGGGGCAATGTATGAAGAATTATCTGCATTTAATATCCGGTTTAAAACATTTGTCCGTAATCAAGGCAGTAAGGACGAAGGATATTTGACGCAGTTGGTTGGACAAGAGGCGCAAGGGGCAGTCAAATATTGGGGTTATGTACGGGAACTGTTGGCTGATGACAAGGTGAGTTTTGTCAAGCGTGAGCGGAAAGGAGCTACGGATTTGGTAAACTGTATGCTTAACTATGGTTATGCTTTGTTGTATACAAGAGTTTGGCAGGCTTTATTAGGAGCGAAACTTAACCCGTTCGACAGTATCATACATGTTCGTCAGCCGGGTAAACCTACGTTTGTCTATGACGTAGTTGAGATGTTTCGCTCCCAGGTTGTAGATCGTGTTGTCATCTCAATGGTGCAAAAAGGGCCGTCGCTGAAAGTGGAAAAGGGTATGCTGGAGAACGGAACGAAGAAGCTTTTGATCAAAAACGTATTGGAACGCTTGAATCGGTATGAGAAATACTGGGGAGAAGAAATAACGATGGAGCAGATCATACGCAGGCAGGCGAACGAGATGGCTGCCTATATTGGTGAAGGGGAGAGATACAAACCTTATATTGCAAAGTGGTGATGAGAGCAAAGAAAAATTTTGTAATAGTCGCTTATGATGTGGCAGACGATAGGCGGAGGAGTCATGTAGTCAAATTATTGGAGAAAGTGGGTGTTCGTATCAATTACAGCGTCTTTGAATGTTTGCTTACGGATTCACAATTCGAAAAA
Organism: Parabacteroides sp.; assembly: GCF_977054455.1. Classification (NCBI taxonomy): domain Bacteria; kingdom Pseudomonadati; phylum Bacteroidota; class Bacteroidia; order Bacteroidales; family Tannerellaceae; genus Parabacteroides; species Parabacteroides sp. The sequence continues at coordinate 122,644 of NZ_CDRTCT010000004.1, forward strand.
TTGCAGGTGAATATAGGTGCGAAGATAGACAGCCGTGAAGATCGGATAGTGTATTATCCAATATGTGTCGGTTGTTATACGAAGATAGTGTATCAGCCGGAACGGAAGAGCAAGTATGTGAGAGTAACGGTGGTTTAAAGTAGTAGATTTGTTGGTTGAAATGATTTCTTACTACCAATTTGGTTTGTTTTAAGCTGTTTTATTAATATGCGATTCTTCCTTTTTGCTCCTTTCAGCCTAAAAATGGCATGACTCCGTATGATCTTTCCGAAACCTCAATAATCTTTACATGTATCTATGAATAGTCGGGAAGATTATGTCTCTATCATCCGGTTAATGTGAATTGCTATACAAAAAACTATCGATCGAATAAAGATTAAGAATGTGGTAATGGCTTGTTTTTGCGGTAATTATATGTTGTGTGAAAGACTGTGATATTTTTTTGAAAATAAAAAAGCAAAAAATATTAGGTCTGTTAGAATTTATTTGTTAATATTGGGGAACCATTAAAGATAATCTATATGAATCAAACACGAATAACGACAGCACTATTCAGAAATCGGATATCTGATGACGAAATTCCATTTTTTAGAGGAGCAATGATTCGTTTGTCTGGCGATGATGCTCTTTTCCATAATCATAATGGTGATGGTTTCAATTATAGTTACCCTTTGGTCCAATATAAGAAGGTCAAGGGAAGTGCGGTTGTGCTTGGTATTAATCAAGGGGCTGTGGCTGTGGAAAGACTGTTTGGTATGGAAAGCACTTTTTCTTGTCAGTTAGGAAATCGAAATATAGAGTTGGAGCTGGCTTCGATTCGAACGGAGAGTTTGTTTTCTTGTTGTTGCGAATCAGATAATACATATCGAATTCGCTATTGGTTGCCATTGAATTGCGAAAATTATAAAGAGTATCAACAGGCGGAAGGGCTTATCGAACGTATCGCTATGCTTGAGAAAATTCTGGTCGGGAATGTGCTTTCTTTTGGCAAAGGCATCGGTATCCATTTCGAATTTCCAGTTATTTGCCGTATCTTAAAATTGGAAGATCCAGGCTTGAGCCGATATAAGAATGTGGAATTAATGAGCTTTTCTGCTGCATTTCGGTGCAATGTCTTTTTACCGGAATATATCGGGTTGGGAAAATCGTCAAGTATGGGATATGGTATTGTGAATTGTATAAGAGATGTAAAATAAAAAGATATGCAGAAGCAAATGAGCGAGAGTGAAAGGCAATTGTTTTTGTTAGGCGGGCATGACTTGGAAATGCTTACCATCCGTCAGCAGCTTGACAGGACGGGGATTGCGTATGTGGATCATCAACTTCGTTGGGACAATGCGCGGTTAAGCAGTTACCGGAAAGAATTGGAAGAGGCTTCCGCGAAAGACTGGATTGTCTATGGAGTGGAATTGCAGGAAGATATTCCAAAACCGCCCGGATATAGAGCTATCGACCACCATAATTCATTTGCTCATTTGGATAGTGCTTTAGAGCAGGTGATGGCATTGCTCGGCCAACCAATGGACAGGTCTCAACAGTTGGTCGCTGCCAATGATAAGGGGTATATTCCCGGTATGTTGGAAATCGCGGCAACACAGGAGGAAATAAATCTTATCCGCCATGCTGATCGTAAAGCTCAGGGAATTACAGATGAAGACGAATCTTTGGCGGAGAAGGCTGTTACAAATAATTGTACAAAGATCGGAGATCTATTTGTTGTGAAGGCGTTTTCTTCTCGTTTTTCCCCAATTTGTGATCGTCTGTTCCCTTTTCGGAGTTTATTGGTCTATACGGATGAAGAATGGGTGTATTATGGAAAAGGAATGGAAAATGTGAAGAAATTTTTTGAAAAGGAATACTTGGCGGATAATCTGTTTTGTGGTGGAGGAGAGAATGGTTATGTTGGGGTAAAGTGTGGAGTTTATTCGTTAGAAGAGATACAAAAAATGGTGGAACATATAAAAATGATAGAAAAATGAGTACTTATAGTTATCATGTTTTTTATTTTCCTTTTAAATGGGAATTACCTGGGGAGGATAAAAAGTTTTTTTCTGAGCAAATAGATTTAAAACATATCCCTATAAATGAATATACATTATGGGATAGGGTACAATATGATCCAGCGGAAAAATATATACCGGTTGTTGGTGAGGACACAAAAGACCGGGAAGAACTTTTTGGTGAGTTGCAATATTATTTTGACTTCGTACATCCTGTATTGTATGATATAAAAGGTGCGCAAAATCCTCTCATTTATCATTACGAGAGGAGAGAACCTAAAGCGGGGAACGTGGAATATCGTATAGTGGTAGGTGATAAGGAATATGTGCTGAAGGTTGATGCGATTAATTTGAACTTGTATGCTACTGGGGTAGGTATTCTTTCTTTTTTCTTGGCAAATAATGAGGAATGCCAGAAAGAGGAATTGGATGTTCGGAATATCAACCAATTTGGACGGCGTATTATGCCACCTCACAGTGGTGAATTTTCTGCTGAAAATCGTTCTATGCTGTCTAAATCAATAAAGATAGAAGGACTTCATGGTGATCCTTCAAAATATATGGATGGATTTAATTATAAAATTCATACGACAGGCCAAGATTTGGAATTCGGATTGTCTGATGTTTGGAAACCAGCGGTGTTTATCGATAATCTGATAAAGGACTTGTCGCCGGAAATGAAAGTGACTCCTGTTATAGACGATCGTATGCTTGTGAATTGCTGGTATGGCAATGATGAATTGTCTAAGCAAGTGAAGGATATGACAGAAAACCTGAAAGACGGAGAGTTTGTGATGGGAGATTTCTGGTATAAATATGTATTTGTAGATGATGGAAATGATGATACTTGTCAGAATAATGAAATGAAGAAGAAGCTATTGGAGGAAAGTACTTATTATCGATGGCAGGAACAAGGAACCCTTTATGGAATATCTCGTTATTCATTGGTCGCTTTGACAAATACAAGTTGGTTTGCTTCTAACATATTAGCGATGCACATGCGTACAATTTATTCTCGTATGTTCGAGCTCATTATTATCCAACGCGCTTCAATGTTGAGGTTTTCAGGTGAAGTGACTAAAGTGAGTTGTCTTTCCCGGCGTACGGATCGGCGTTTAGCAGAACGCATTGGCTCTCTTTATCAAGAATATATACGTTTTATAAACCAGATCTATTTTCAGCATGTGACGGTGCAAGATCAAGGTATTGAAATTTATGATATGTTGATGCAGCAATTCGCATCCAGTGAGAAGATAAAAGAGTTGGATGGGGAAATAGGTGAATTACATCAATATATTACATTGTTGATAGATCAGAAAAGAAATGAAAATGGTGAATGGTTGAATTGGTTGGCAGCAGCTTTCTTGCCTGCAACCCTGTTGACCGGTGTCTTTGGGATGAACCGTTCAGTAGATTTAGAATGTAAGGGTGATTTTTGGGGGCATGTGGTGTTTATTATTTTGGTTTCGGTTTTGATATATTATATACTTATAAAAAGAAGGAGGTAGGTTATGCAAACTGTTACTGGGCTATGGTTAGGACTATATCCGACAATTGTGATTTCTGTATTGATTATGGGTGGTTGTTTTGTGTATTTTATTTATTCTTTTTACAGAAGCAAGTATCGTATACAGGAATTGGTATTTTTGGAAGAGAGAATTTTGAAAAGAGACGAATGGAGTAGGAAGATTGTGTGGGAAAAAAATATTGTTGAAAATAAACTGATCGAAGATGCAAAAAGGATCTCAAAGGAACGAGAGGAAAAAGTTGATAAATTGTGGAACAATAGAGATAAAATTCCTCAATTAGATATGAATCGTATAGCGCTTTTGCATCTGTTGCTATCAGGTAGTAAGGAAGCGATAACTCCGGATGTATTGGAGAATGAAATTGAGAAGGTTAAAAAATCATATGAGATAATAAAGGATTATGTGAAATAATAGAAGTTTTGCCATGAAAACATTAAAAGTAACATTAAAACAACATACTCCCTTGATCCATTTTCAGCATGATCAGGAAGGAGCGACATTGAGGGCCTCAGAGGTGAAACCGAAGCTGGACAGGTTTATTGTAGAAAAAATATTTAATAACGATTATGAAAAATGCAAACATTTTTTAGTCGGGTATAAAAAATCTAATAAAGAAAATATTGGGGAAAAAGAGAAGACGGAAGTGTACTTAAATAAAGATTTGGAAATTAAGTTTAAAAAGAATGATTTTAAAGCGTTGAATTATAAAATTAGAATTCAAGAAAGTCAGAAAGATGAGGACGTTTATTTGAAGAATAATCCTCCTGTACCAAAATATAATCCTAAAACAAAAAAAACTGAAATTATTTATAGTATGGAAGCATTCCCTTTGATATTGAGCAATATGGGAGGGAAAAGTAGAGAAGAAGATTTAGTGAATTTCTCATTTAGTGAATACGTTGAACTCAACTTTATTTTTTTGTATAAAGATCAAGTTGATTCAAAAGAACTTGATTTGTATAATGCTATAAGGACGCAAATAACTTATTTTTTTGCTAATACTAATTTTGGACAAAGAAGTAATAAAGGATTTGGTAGTTTTACGGTGGTTAAAATCGGTGATGAAAATATACCTTGGAAGCATATAGAGTTATATGAACATGATACACAATTAATGAAATATGATGTAGATGATGCTGGCTTTGAAAAGATTAAGAAATTATTTGGTGTTATTGATTTTTATTGGAAATGTTTAAAATCAGGGATAAACGGAACTAAAAGAATTGTTAAATCAGAAGGGAAGGTTATTCGTACTAAAAAAGAGAGATATATAAAGTCGTATTTATGGACTTTTCTTAATGCAAAAGGCTATACATGGGAAAAAAGAAAAATTAAAAACGAATTGAATTTGGAAAGCTGTCCGGCGGAAGATGATCCTCACATAATAGTAAATGATAAACTTTCATTTTTTGCACGGGCGCATTTGGGGTGTCCAATTAATGGCTTTAATTACAAAATACCAAAAGGAACTTTTTCATATGGAAAAAAGAAGGAAAAAGAGGAGCGGGTAGGGGTTGTTATCCATAATGATCATGAGATAAAACGAATAGCTTCTCCTATTATATTCAAACCTGTTTTCCTCTGTGTTAAGGATAAAAATGGTGTGATGAAAAATATTGCATATATTTATATTTTGTATGATAAACAAGTTATTGATGCGTTACGTACGGCTCCTGATGCTTTGTTTACATTTACGAGAGATGGCGGTTTAAGTTCTACTTTGCCTCTTTTCTTGAAAGATGCTAAAAAAAATAGATTATTGGTGGACTATGATAGGTTGATAAAGCAATTTCATCAAAGTCTGGGGTTTAAAATGGTGGTAAGAGATTTTGGCTGGAATAATTTATTGGGAGATAAGGAGATATTATTTCAACGAATAGTAAAATAATTGATTTATGAAATATACTGCAATAAATATAGGACCGATAATTGGAACTATCACTATGGCTCGCAAGCCACGTGAATTATGGTCAGCCAGTTATTTATTTTCATTTTTGATGGAATGTATAATTAAGGAATTGAAGGCTGAAAATAAGATGATTCTTTCACCCGCTTCACTGAATGAGATCCAGAAAGTAGGGTTGTATCCAGACCGTGTTTTTGTAGAGGACATAAAGGATGACGAATTGGAGAAAATATTAAGTCATGCTCTGGAAGAGTTTACTCAGGTGACCGGAATTGGTCGTGACTATGTCAACATCATGTATGTTTCTGTAGAATCGGAAACAGGTGTAGATGTTATTAAGGATTTAAACCGCTATCTCGATTGTACAGAGCTTGTTAATCGCACTTTTGATGATAAAAGTCGCATGAATGTACTGGATTTGATTCAGGAAAAAGATAACTCGGCATTGTTCAAACGTGCCTTTGGTAATCCAAATTGGAATTTTCCTTTCTTGGCTGAGATTGCTACTGATAAACTTTCAAAAACAGGGGAGGAAGATAAAAAAATTCTCTGGATGAAATATCGGGATGAAGTGCGCGAGAAGGAGAATAACAGTGAGAATCCGGAGAAAATAGAGGATGAGTTTTATCAGAAGATAAAGGTCACTTTTGAGGAGGAGTATCGTTCTTACTACAAATATATCTGTGTGGTGCAGGCTGATGGCGATAATATGGGGAAGATTGTATCTGCTTTACCCAACGAGCGAGTGAAAACATTGTCCACTGCTTTGATGAAATATGGCTGTGAGGTCAGTAAAATGATAGAAGAGTATGGAGGAGTCCCTATTTATGCAGGTGGAGACGATTTGCTGTTTATCGCTCCGGTGGTTTCCGGTAAAGATGGTGTCGAAAACATCTTCCAACTTTTATCTAAAATCGATGAATGTTACCAGGCAGGAGTGGATGAGGGGATAGAAGAGAAAGATCGTCCTAAAGATGAAAAAGGGAATCTTATTTATACTACTCTTTCTTATGGTTTATCAATATCGTATTATAAATATCCGCTGTATGAAGCTTTACAATCGGCTTTGGATTTGCTTTTTGGCAAAGCAAAAAATGTAGTTGGCAAGAATGCGGTAGCTTGGCGTCTTCGTAAGCATAGCGGATCGGGCTTTACAGGGGTATTTACGAAAGATGATTCAGCGGGCAGTGTTTATCAATTGTTCAAATTACTCATGACGTTTACAGTGGATGATGGTTTAGTTTCAGCTATTTCCCATAAACTGCGTGCTAATAAGGATTTACTGAACATACTGCGTGAAGCAAATGATGAAAATCGTATCGCTGCATTTTATGATAAAGTAATGGAAGAAGGCGATAGTGGCTATATCGAATTGACCCGTAGGTTGCTGTGTGTGTTGATGAATGATTGTGCTGGTGGCGGCCAGGTGGAGACTGGGGATATATTATCTAAAATGTACGGAATGCTCCGTATTGCAAAATTTATAAATGGGGAAGGAGATAGCGATGAGTGAAACGAAAAACAAATATTTGGTGAAACTTATCCCGTTGGGGAAGTTCTTTTTTGGTGGAGATATGACATTCCAATCGGACAGTCTTGAAGGAAAAGATGTGACAAACTATGCCAGCTATATCATTCATTCATTTAAGATGCCTCAGCAGACATCCTTATTGGGGATGCTGCGTTTCCTTTTGTTATCAAATAATGACCAGTTGTTTGATAGTAAAGAAAATCATATAAAGAAGGGTGTGGTGAATGAGGTTATGGCTTGGATTGGAGGGAAGAGTTTTGAAGTAAAATCTGATCATATAGAAGCCGATTTTGGAAAGATTGACCGTTTGGGGCCTTGCTTTCTTTATAATCAAAAAGAGTGTAAAGCTTATTTTAAAGAAGGATATGATGCTGATTTGGATGTGGATTTAGGTGAAAGTATTTGTGCCAACATCAATCAGGTAAAAATGGAGATCCCTCAAATAAGGATGAAAAAAAATAAAAGTCTCTATTATTCCGGTAAAGAACAACTCGGCACATATTATATCACGCCTGATGGGACTGATAGAAAAAAAGAAGAGGACTTGTTCAAAAAAGATTCTCGCATCGGCATTGACAAAGATTATGAGGGAAAAGTAAAGAATGCTGCTTTTTATAAGCAGATTTCTTATCGGTTGGAGCATGATTTTTGTTTTGCATTCGAGGTTGAAGCAAAGGCTGATTTGACTGTTTATTCTGGGACGTTTGTCAAGCTCGGGGCTGATGATTCCAACTTTTTGTTTAAAGCAGAGTTGTCTGATGGTCAGTGCGGTTTTCTTCCTCACGAGGCGGATAGTTTACGTGTTGTGTTACTGTCAGACTCTTATCTGCCATTGTTTGTAGAGAAAGAGAAGAAAACGATGGAGTATGTCCGTTATGCGATTACTCGGGTTCGGCCTTTTCGTTTCTTGAACTCTTCAAATAGTGTGAATGCACGGGACTATAATGTAAAATATAAGTCGCTACGTAGTTCTGAACGTTATGATTTATACGAATCAGGTTCTGTTTTCTATTTTGAAGACCTGGAAAAGATGAGCAAATTCTGTGAAGTTTTGGATAGCTGCAAAGAATTTGTACAGATAGGATATAACAAGTATTGTAAAATCAAACAAAAATAAATTATATGAATAAGAATGCTGCTGTCTGGCTGATTATTCCCCAGACGAATTTACATGTAGGTAATGAGAGTGTTGTTAGCTTTAGCGTGATTGATAAAGCGATACAGCGTGATGTCACTACCCAATTGCCGTGCATTAATTCCAGTTCGTTGAAAGGGGCTGTAAAAGAGTTTTTGACAGAAGAACTTCGTTTTGATGAGAACAAAATAGTGAGTTTGTTTGGATCTGTCAAGAAGAAGGGAAATACTTCTGATACCCAGAAAGGCGCTGCTATCTTTTTTGATGCAAATCTGCTCTTTCTACCGCAGCAGTGTACTGATGGAAATGAAGTTTATCAGTTGACTTACAGTGATGGAGTCATTGATGATTTTTTAGAAAAAGCGAAGAATTTGGGAATTGTGTATAAAAAGGAAAATATTACAAATAAGCTCACTAATGTGGCTCAAGGGTCAATATCAAAAGATGCATTTGCACATATTTGTAAAGACGAATCGTTGCCTATTATCGCTCGTAACTGTCTGGATAATGGTGAAAGCGTAAATTTGTGGTATGAACAGGTGCTTCCATCCAAGTCTGTATTGGCTGTTATTATTGCTACTCCAAATCAGGATGACTTGGATGTGCTGGATGGAAAGATCGTTCAGATTGGAGCTAATGCAACGATTGGTTATGGCTATTGTAAGTTTGTTAAATTGTAAGAACATATTACTATGGATAAAGAGACAAATAAGATATTGATGGAATTGGCCGAACGGATTCTTCGGGAATGGGAAGAATGCCCATTGTTTAAGGATCGTTCTTCAAAAACGATATATGAAAGTTATAATGGTCAAATATCAGCATTGGGAGTTTCTATTCTTATGATAGGTTTGAAACCAACCATTGCAGTGTATTATCAGGATGAGCCGAAAAGGGGAGAAGCACATCGGAGATGTTTATTGGCGGTGATTGCTAAAATGATGGGATACACAGATTTGGAGTTGTTTGTCAGGGAGATTTTGACAGCAGTGGAAGAAAGAAATAAAACGGAAATAATCAATTGTTCCGTTGCTCTGAAACAGGTGATAAGAACATATAAGTTGGATTGATATGAAAAAAAATATAAGCAAGCTCTTTTATAAGGATTATTATAATGGGGTCAATTTCAATTATGTGCTAAATGGAGGAGAACCGAGCGGAGGGAGTAAAGAGGCCATACGGATCATAAATAGTGCAATTAAAAATGCTGAATGGGTGGCAGTCGATGAGTTGAAAGAGTTGTGTACACATCGTTTGCATGCAGAAATTGCTTATCCGGGATTAGTAACCGGGATCGGACTGGTGCACGGTTCAAAAAAGTTGGAAGGAGCATTCAATTTGGGGATGCACTTCGACTATACAACCGGTATGCCTGTAGTTTACGGCTCATCAGTAAAAGGGGTATTGAAAAGTTATTTTGAAGATTTCTGTGCCGAAGCAGGAATGCAAGAGGAAGAATGGAAAGCATTGAAGAAAGAAATTTTTGATGGGAAAAGAAGTGATAATACAAACATTCCTGTTTATGAACGAGATGTGTTTTTTGATGCGGTAGTCGTAGGCTTGAATAAGAAAGGCCATTTTCTTGAAGATGATGTTATTACTCCTCATACAGGAGGACCTTTGAAAAATCCTATTCCTATAGCTATGTTGAAAATCGCTTCCGGATGTATGATAGAGTTCAGGTTCAGATTCCATGATTCAAAGTGTATGGTTAATGGTAATACGTATGGTGCTGGTGATAAATTGAGTCTTTTCAAAAAGATTTTGGAAACTGTAGGTGTCGGTGCCAAAACGAATGTCGGGTACGGGCAATTTTTGAGCGTTTTAGTGAAATAGTATACAAACAGTTCGCCATTATGAAACCAGATCGCATCATCCTCATCCGTCATGGTGAATGCCATGCCAATACTGATGAAAGTAAATTCGCTACAGAGCCGGATTATACTATTGAACTGACTGAAAATGGAATTCGGCAAGCGTTGGAAGCTGGAGAAAAGTTGAAAGAGTTGGTGAAGGACGAATCGATGTATTTTTATGTTTCTCCTTTTTGGAGGACGCGTTCGACTTTTGAAAATATAGCGCGTAGTTTCCCGCGACAACAATTCAGATATAATGAAGAACCGCGGTTGCGTGAACAGGAATGGGGGTATTTACGTACTTATGGAGAGTTACAACAATTGAAACGGGAGCGAAAAGAATATGGCATATTTTATTATCGCTTCCCCGGAGGAGAGGCCGGTACAGATGTGTACGATCGTATTAATGATCTGTTAGGCTCTCTCCATCGTGATTTTGCCAGTGATGATTACCCGAAGAATTGTGTGTTAGTGACTCATTCTCTTGCCATCCGTTTGTTTGTCATGCGCTGGTTCCATCTTACGGTAGAAGAATTTGAGCAAATGCTTTCTCCTAAAAATGGTGAATTGGTTATTTTGGAATTGAACAAACAAACGGATGACTATGAGTTAATAACTCCATTGAAATTGGATAAGACGGCGGTATTAAGAAGCAGGCCTATCCGATTGTAATGTTTTTATCCCGTTCCTTTCCAGCAATGCGTCGATTTTGGCATCTTTTCCCCGGAAACGCCTGTACAAGATATCCGGGTCTTCGGTGCCGCCTTTCGACAGGATGTTATCACGGAAAGAACGGGCTGTCTCACGGTTGAAGATTCCCGTCTCTTTGAAGACAGAGAAAGCATCGGCATCCAAGACTTCCGCCCATTTGTAGCCGTAATAACCGGCTGAATATCCGCCGGAGAAGATATGTCCGAAACTGCTGCTCATCAGGGTTCCGGTAACTTCCGGGACGATCACAGTCTGTCTCCAGGCCTCTTTCTCGAAAGCGATTACGTCTCCGTCGAATGGCTCTGTCCGGGTATGCCAGGCCATATCCAAGAAGCCGAAACTCAGTTGGCGGCAGCAGGCGTATCCTGCGTTGAAATTGGATGCGTCGATTAACTTTTGTACTAATTCTTGCGGGATTTTCTCTCCGGTTTGGTAGTGGATGGCGATCTGATCCAGGAACTCTTTCTCCGTCAGCCAGTTTTCCATCAGTTGGGAAGGAAGTTCCACAAAGTCGCGATAGACATTTGTACCGGAAAGGCTCGCGTATGATCCTTCGGCAAACATTCCGTGCAGGGCATGCCCGAATTCATGCAACAAAGTGTTGACCTCGTCGAAAGTCAATAAAGAAGGCTTCGTCTCGGTCGGGCGGGTGAAGTTCATCACGATAATGATTTGCGGCCGGCTGTCTTTTCCGTCTCGATCCCGGTATTGTTCCTTTATGCTGTTCATCCAGGCTCCCGACTGTTTCCCGTCGCGCGGATGGAAGTCCGTATATAATATGGAAAGGAATTTGCCGTCGGCATCGTAAACTTCGTATGCCTCTACTTCGGGATGGTAAACCGGTATCTCTTTATTCTCTTTAAAAGTGATGCCATATAATTGTGTAGCCAGACCGAACACGCCTTTCTTTACATGATTCAGTTCGAAATAGGGACGCGTCATTTCATCGTTTACGTTGAAACGGATGTCTTTCAGTTTTTCGGAATAATAACTCCAGTCCCAAGGCATGACAGTTATGTTTTCTTTTTCCGTTCCCGAAGCGAATCCTTGTACGGCCTCGTATTCACTCCGGGCGACCGGCTTGTAGGCATCCAATAGCTCGTTCAGCAGTTTATAGACGCGTACGGGAGTTTTGGCCATCGTATGTTTCAACTTGTAGTCGGCATAATTGGAATATCCCATCAGTTTTGCAATTTCCAGGCGGATATTGACGATTTTCCGTATGATCTCCTTATTGTCGTATTCATCGTCTTTGTTACCCACGCTCATATATTCCCGGTACATCTTTTCACGTAACTCGCGCAAAGCCGAGTAACGCATGAAGGGCACGTAGCTTGGGGCCGAGAGATTGAACAGCCATCCTGTTTTTCCTTTTTCTTTAGCCCTGAGCGCGGCCGCTTCGCGTATGCTTTCCGGTAGTCCTTCCAGTTCGCTCTCTTTTGTCAGTAACAGTTCGTAGCGGTTCTTGTCTTTCAATGCGTTCTGATCGAATGTGAGGGAAAGCAGGCTTAACTCGGAACTGAGTTTGCGGTATTTTTCTTTATCTTCGGGGCCGAGTGCGGCACCACGTATGGAAAAAGATTCGAATGTCTCTTCCAGCAGGCGTGCGTCTTCCGTCGGGAGGTGTAAATGCTCTTTCCGGTCGTAGACACTTTTTACCCGTGCGAATAGTTTTTCATTCAAATAGATATTGTTGGAACTTTCCGACAGTTTGGGTGATACCCGCTGCGAGATATCCATCATCTCGTCGTCCGCTTCCGCATTCAATACGTTGAAGAAGGCCGAACTGACTTTGTCCAGCAGCTTGCCGCTACGTTCGAGCGCTACGATTGTGTTTTCGAATGTAGGAAGTTCCGTATTGCCGGCAATGGCCCGGACTTCTTCGTCCAATTGCCGGATTCCTTCGTCGAAAGCCGGTTCGTAATGTCCTGTTTTGATCCGGTCGAACGGAGGAGTCCCGAACGGAGTCTGATAGATTCCGAAAAAGGGGTTTTCGCTATTTTGTTTCATGTCCTTTAGTGTTGATTTATTATATAACAAAGGTACGGAATAATCGGTAAATAAAAATACATTGATTTTGGGGCGATGCCAAACAACCGCAATTGGAAGTTTTTAACAGCTTGGCATGTGTTTGACAACACATATATGTACTCCTTCATAATTGTAACCGGTTATCAATCAAACTGTTTTTAAATCGTAAAAAAAGAAATTTCTAAATAAATATGAAAGCGAATTTGTTTTTTTATTTTTTAAGTGATACTTTTGGTCAGGATACAAAAGCAATTTATTTGTTATCACGTTAAAGCATAAACTTAAAACCAAATATAAAAATATGAGTTATCTTAAATTTGACAAGACTCTTATGACGAACCTGGAAGAAGCGCTACCAAGAGAAATTCTTCGTACAAATCGTTCGGGAGCCTATCATTGTACAACTATCGTTGATTGCAACACAAGAAAATATCACGGATTACTTGTGATTCCGGTTCCGGGACTGGATGATGAGAATCATGTATTGTTGTCGTCATTGGATGAAACCGTCATACAACATGGAGCCGAATTTAATTTGGGGCTTCATAAGTATCAAGGGGATAATTACAGTCCGAGAGGTCATAAGTACATTCGTGAGTTCGAGTGCGAGAAAGTTCCTACGACGATTTATCGTGTAGGCGGTGTTGTTCTGAAAAAAGAGAAGTTGTTTGTCCATCATGAGAACCGAATCCTGATTCGTTATACGTTGTTGGATGCTCACTCGGCGACAACATTGCGTTTGCGTCCGTTTTTGGCGTTTCGCAGTGTCCGCGAATATACGCACGAGAACGCTCAGGCCAGTCGCGAATATCAGGTTGTGACGAATGGTATCAAAACTTGCATGTATCCGGGCTATCCCGAATTGTATATGCAATTGAACAAAAAGAATGAGTTCCATTACCAGCCGGACTGGTATCGGGGGATCGAATATCCGAAAGAGCAGGAAAGAGGCTATGATTTTAACGAGGATCTGTATGTTCCCGGATATTTTGAAGTCGAGATAAAGAAAGGTGAAAGCATCGTCTTTTCCGGCGGGGTTTCCGAAATCGGAACTCGTTCGTTGAAAAAGACATTCGAAGATGAGGTTGAAGAACGTACGCCTCGCGATACTTTTCAACATTGTCTGATCAACGCTGCACACCAGTTTCTGAATAAGCAGGAAAACGAATCTTATATTTTGGCCGGTTATCCGTGGTTCAAATGTAGGGCGCGTGATTTGTTTATTTCCTTGCCGGGGCTGACCTTGGCCATCGATGAGGTTCCCAAGTTTGAAATGGTAATGGAAACCGCCCGTAAGGCGATTTATGATTTTATCCATAATGAACCGAGCCGGATCAAAATTTATGAAATGGAGCATCCCGATATCTTGCTTTGGGCCGTTTGGTGTATTCAACAATATGCTAAGATGGTTTCACGTGAGGCATGTCGCGAAAAATATGGTTTATTGTTGGAAGATATCATGACGTTCCTCTGCCAGGATAAACATCCGAATCTGGTTTTGCATGAAAACGGATTGCTTTATACGTATGGCATGAATAAGGCTGTTACATGGATGAACTCGACGGTTAACGGACATCCCGTTATTCCACGTACAGGATATATTGTTGAGATCAATACATTGTGGTATAATGCTTTGCGGTTTGTCGGAGAATTGTCGGGCGAGGCGGGCAATAGTGCCTTGGCTGAATCATTGGGTGCCTTGGCCGAAAAAAGCGGGAAGTCGTTTGTCAATGTCTTCTTGAATGAATATGGCTATTTGCTCGATTACGTCGATGGTAACATGATGGAGTGGAGCGTACGTCCGAATATGATATTTGCTGTGGCATTTGATTATTCGCCTTTAAATTCCAGCCAGAAAAAAGGTGTGCTCGATATTGTGACGAAAGAGTTGCTTACTCCTAAGGGACTCCGTTCTTTGAGTCCGAAAAGCGGTGGCTATAATCCTAATTATGTAGGTCCTCAGATCCAGCGTGATTATGCTTATCATCAGGGAACGGTCTGGCCTTGGCTGGCAGGTTTCTATTTTGAGGCGTATCTTCGTATCTATAAGATGAGCGGCATAGGGTTTATCGAACGTTATCTGATCGGGTACGAAGATGAAATGTCGTCTCATTGTATTGGATCCATTCCTGAACTGTTTGATGGTAATCCTCCGTTCAGGGGGCGTGGAGCCGTTTCATTTGCAATGAATGTTGCAGAAATATTGAGAATATTGTACTTATTAAGCAAATATAACTATTAAAAGGAGGAGCCTGTATGAAAGTATTAATGTTTGGATGGGAATTTCCTCCCAAAATATACGGTGGTCTTGCGGTGGCATCCTATGGTATTACTAAAGGTTTGAGTCTGCAGAATGATGTGGAGACAACTTTTTGTTTGCCGAAGCCGACCGGTGAAGAAGAAGGTTTCCTGAATATTATAGGTATGAACCAAGTACCTGTCGTATGGAGGGATGTTAATTATGATTATTTGAAGTCCAGGCTTCCCAATTATATGACGCCGGAACAATATTATGCTTTCCGTGACCATATCTATGCCGATTTCTCTTATCTGAATGTAAATGATTTGGGCTGTATGGAGTTTGCCGGAGGGTATCCTGCTAACCTGCATGACGAAATCAATAATTTTTCGATTATTGCGGGAGTTATTGCTCGTCAGCAGCAGTTCGATATTATTCATGCCCACGATTGGCTGACATATCCGGCCGGCGTGCATGCAAAGATGGTGAGTGGAAAGCCTCTTTGTATCCATGTCCATGCAACCGATTTCGACCGTTCACGCGGAAAGGTCAACCCGACCGTGTATGCAATGGAAAAGAACGGTATGGATTATGCGGATTGTATTATGTGCGTATCTGAATTGACGCGGCAGACGGTTATCCGGGAGTATCATCAGGACCCGCGGAAATGTTTTGCCATGCATAATGCGGTTTATCCGTTGTCGCAAGAACTTTTGGACATTCCTCGTCCGGAGCATAAAAAGGAGAAGGTCGTGACTTTCCTGGGACGTATCACGATGCAAAAAGGACCGGAATATTTTGTCGAGGCAGCGGCGCTTGTTTTGAAACGTACGCGTAATATCCGGTTCGTTATGGCAGGTTCGGGCGATATGCTGGATGCCATGATCAATCTGGCTGCCGAGCGTGGAATTGCCGATCGTTTCCATTTCCCCGGATTTCAACGTGGAAGGCAGGTATATGAAGCCTATAAGAACAGTGACGTCTTTGTGATGCCTTCTGTTTCCGAACCGTTCGGGATTGCCCCGTTGGAAGCCATGCAGTGCGGAACGCCTTCCATTATTTCCAAACAGTCCGGTTGCGGAGAAATTCTCGACAAGGTGATTAAGACGGATTATTGGGATATTTATGCAATGGCAGACGCTATCTATTCGATCTGTACGAATCCGTCTTTGTTCGAATATCTTCAGGTGGAAGGGAAGAAAGAGGTCGATGGCATCACATGGGAAAAAGTCGGCTTGCGGATTCGCGCTCTTTATGAGAATGTCTTAAAGAATTACGGTAAATAATAAAACACAATTAGATATGAAAACAATCTGTCTTTATTTTGAAATACATCAAATTATACATTTGAAACGCTATCGTTGCTTCGATATCGGTACGGATCATTACTATTATGATGATTATGAAAATGAACGCAGTATCACGGAGATTGCGGAGCGTTCTTATATTCCGGCATTGACTGCTTTGCTTGAAATGGCAAAGAGCAATGGGGGAGCTTTTAAAGTCGCTTTTTCTATTTCGGGCGTGGCTTTGGAACAGCTGGAGATTTATTCTCCTGCCGTGATTGACTTGTTGCATCAATTGAATGACACAGGCTGTTGTGAATTTTTGTGCGAACCTTATTCTCATGGGCTTTCCTCTTTGGCTAATGAAGAATGTTTCCGTGAAGAGGTTGCCAGGATGAGTGCAAAGATCAAGCAGGTTTTTGGGAAAGCTCCCAAGGTTTTCCGTAATTCCAGTCTGATTTATTCAAATGAGATCGGATCGGTTGTTGCAAGTATGGGATTTAAAGGGATTTTGACCGAAGGCGCCAAGCATGTGTTGGGATGGAAGAGTCCGCATTATGTGTATCATTGTGCCTATAATCCTAATTTGAAGATTTTGCTCCGTGATTTCAAATTGTCGGACGACATTAGCCTGCGTTTCTCAAATTCGGATTGGAGTGAGTATCCGTTATTTGCTGATAAATATATCGGTTGGATTGCGGGCTTGCCGGAAGAAGAACAGGTTATCAATATTTTTATGGAGCTTTCCGCTTTGGGCATTGCGCAACCGTTGTCTTCGAATATCCTGCAATTTATCAAGGCTTTGCCGGCTTGTGCGAAAGAAAAAGGTATATCATTCTCGACTCCGTCTGAAATCGTGACAAAGTTCAAGTCGGTCGATCAGGTCGATGTCCCTTATCCGATGTCATGGGTAGATGAGGAAAGAGATACAAGTTGTTGGCTGGGTAACGTGATGCAGCGCGAAGCGTTTAATAAATTGTATAGTGTGGCCGGCCGCGTTCATTTGTGTGATGATCGCCGTATCAAGCAGGACTGGGATTATTTGCAGGCAAGCAATAACTTCCGTTTTATGACGACCAAGAAAACCGGGATCTGGCTCAATCGTGGCATTTATGATTCTCCGTATGATGCATTTACCAATTATATGAATATATTAGGTGATTTTATCAGCCGTGTAGATGCCTTGTATCCTGTCGAGATAGAGAACGAAGAATTGAATTCTCTTCTTACGACGATTAAGAACCAGGGGGAAGAGATTGAACAGTTACAGAAAGAACTTGACAAGTATAAGAAAAAAGCAGCGAAGAAAGCGGCTGCCGAATAGAGAGGTAAAGTGATAAATGAAAACCGGGGCTCCCCAAAAGGAAGTCCCGGTTTTTTGTATCAGAGAATATAATAATCAGTCTGTTTATTTATATTCGATTGTTACGATACGCATTTCCATCGCGTCTTTGTCGATGCGCAATTTCACGCCGGAAGGTTTCAAATAGTTCTCGATGGCGACCGTATAATCGCTTGTCTGTCCGTAGTAGTTGGTTGTCGTTCCTATTCTGCGTTGTACGGGAATGACGTTGATAACCAGATCTTCATCCGGAGAGTTCTCTATGTGGGTTTTAAGCAGCTTGGCTATGTTTCCGAACGAGTAGGTTCGGGTAGAAGCCACATATTCTCCTCGGAAGGAAGTGATGTTGTTTTCCACACTATTGTTTTTAAAGAACGTATCCATTGAATCTTTCGGAAGTATCAGAACGTTGTCCGGAGCTTCGAATGCAAATTTCCAGTCTTCTTGCGGAAGGGCTTTTAAAGAAAGATCCATGTTGCTGACAATACGTCCTTTGATGATCGGGGCAATGTCTTGTGCCGGAATTGTCAACTGAGTGTATACGCCTGCCGGACTTTTCAGATAAGCGATGCTGTCATTGGGTTCCAGCAGATGGCTGATGTCTGTATTCTTGAATCTGTTCAACTGGATGACTTCGGATGTCGCACTGAAAGTCTCCAGAGTCTGTACGATTGAATCCTGATCGGCGGAACCTTTTACCGTGTACTTATAGTAAATGTTCATTCGGGTGCCTTCGATATTCAGGATGTTTCCTGTACCGTATGTATTTGTGACATAAATTCCGGGAAAGAACTGATTGAACGTATTCTGGTCGTTAAAAACTTCCGGAGTTTCGATTGTCGCGTCATAGAAACGTTGCCCTAATTCTTTAGGCATACGAATTGTGATATTAGGATCGTATGAATATACAGTTCGGCCATTGCTTGTTGTTGTCGCATTCCAGAGAGAATCCGAAACACTTAAATTACGTGCCGTATACGTCTGCATGCCTAATGATTTCTGCATATTGCAGTATTGTTCCGGATCGATGTTCGTATAAAAATCCCTCGTTAGCGGAGTCGTTATTTCGTATAGTTGTACACGCATCGGAGTTAACGAATCACCTGTCCAGCTTCGGCTGTAATATATTTTAAATTCGACCGAATCTATTACGCCGTTGTAGGGCGTATTTCTGAACCGGTAATTATCCGGGCAGTAGAACTGGCACATAAAATCTGACTTCAGGTTTCCATATAAAGGATCGTATATTTCCCCTAATGAACCGTAAATTGTCCGGGCATAGACGGAATCTGTCTGTACTGTTTTTGCTTTCATGTAGAATGTGTCCGCATATACCAACGGCCTGTCATTCTCCGGTTGAATACCTGTTCCTACCTGCGTCAAATCATCATTACACCCGCTCAGAATCGAGATTCCGAGACTCAGGCCAAGTATAAAAAGCTTGATTTTCATTTCTCTAAATTTATTTTGTGCCTAATACGACATCGTAGAATTCGTTGAATTTATCCATATAAACGTCCGGCGACTGGTAAGGCAGGAACGGAGTGTGCTTTTTAGTGGCAATATAATCCAGCACATCCTGATTGATTGTTTCGCTGCCCTGTATCACACCGTCTGCGAAATCGATGGCGAGTTTGGTCAGTCCGATGAAACTTGTATCGGCTTTGAGACCTTTCAAGTCGCTGTCCTTGGCTCCGTCCATCTTTAACTTACTTGCAAATTCTTTCCTGAACGGTGTTTTGAAGTCATCGTCATAAATAGAGTAAACGATCTTTGCATCTTTGAGGCAAGGATCGTCGGCATACATACGTTTGATGTACAGGGCGGTCAGCGCTGACATCCATCCATGACAGTGAATGACGTCCGGTATCCAACGGAGCTTTTTCACTGTTTCCAATACACCACGAACGTAGAAGATCGAACGGTCGTCGTTATCCTCGTATTCGTTTCCATCATCATCGCTGATAGTATGCTTTCTTTGGAAGAAATCTTCATTGTCAATGAAGTACACCTGCATGCGGGCTGCCTGAATGGATGCTACCTTAATGATCAGCGGGTGATCGGTATCATCAATGATGAGATTCATACCCGAAAGCCGGATTACTTCGTGCAATTGATTACGGCGCTCGTTAATGCTACCGAACTTGGGCATGAAAGTCCTAATTTCACGACCGCGCTCCTGTATGCCTTGCGGCAGGTTTCTGCATATCGTTGCAATCTCTGATTCGGGAAGGTAGGGTGTTATTTCTTGAGCTATAAACAAGATTTTTTTTGCATCCATTCTGTAAACTAGTTTTATAAAGACGCTACAAAGATACAAAATTTCTTTCATTTACCGCAATTATTTATTTGCTTTGCACCGTCAATAAGCATCTAAAGGATGAAAATAGTAAACAGTATTAAGGAATTGAAGAGTTATCTCGCTGAAGAAAAGCGTAATAACAAACAGATTGGCTTTGTTCCCACGATGGGCGCATTGCACAATGGGCACTTGAGCCTGGTTAAGCGTTGTGTGGAAGAAAACGACGTGTGTGTAGTCAGTGTTTTTGTCAACCCGACCCAGTTTAACGACAAGCACGACCTTGAAACGTATCCTCGTACGTTGGATAAAGATTGCGCTTTGTTGGAGCCGGCCGGTTGTGATTATGTATTCGCTCCGTCGGCAGAAGAAATGTATCCGGAGCCTGATACCCGCACATTCGATTTCGGCACTGTTTCGGCGGTAATGGAGGGGGCACGCCGTCCCGGACATTTCAACGGGGTCGCTCAGATCGTGAGTAAGCTTTTTTATGTGGTCGAACCGGATAACGCCTATTTCGGTGAAAAAGATTTCCAGCAGATAG
Source organism: Parabacteroides sp. (assembly GCF_977054455.1). Classification (NCBI taxonomy): domain Bacteria; kingdom Pseudomonadati; phylum Bacteroidota; class Bacteroidia; order Bacteroidales; family Tannerellaceae; genus Parabacteroides; species Parabacteroides sp. Next base: position 143,053 of record NZ_CDRTCT010000004.1, read on the forward strand.
CTGTGATCCGGGCTATGGTTGAACAGCTAAACATACCGGTGAAGATCAATGCCTGCCCGATTTTGCGCGAGGCGGACGGTCTGGCATTGAGCAGCCGTAATGTGCGTCTGACGCCCGAGCAACGTCAAAAAGCTCCGTTAATAGCTCGTACGTTAAAAGAAAGTACTAACTTTGCGCCCGGAAAAAGTGTGCAGGAGGTGATTGACTATGTAATCAATACGATAAACGCCGATCCTGTCATGCGTGTGGAATACTATGAGATCGTGGATGGAAATACGATGGAATCCATCAAGAACTGGTCCGATACGACTTATCCGGTTGGATGTATTACCGTCTATTGCGGAGAGGTTCGTCTGATAGATAATATCAAGTATAAGTAAAGGATAGATGATTTGTTTTGTTCCATAGGCATGAAACATAATTTCCATAGGCATGAAACATAAGTTTCTTAGGCATGAAACTATGGTTTCATTATATTGAAACAAAAGAAATTTAAATATCTAATTCATATCGTATGCTAATAGAAGTAGTTAAATCAAAGATTCACCGGGTGACGGTAACGGAGGCCAACCTGAATTATATCGGGAGCATCACTGTCGACGAGGATTTGCTGGACGCCGCCAATCTGATTGCCAACGAAAAGGTCGCTATTGTGAATAATAATAACGGCGAACGTTTTGAGACGTATATCATTAAAGGCGAACGTGGATCGGGAGTGGTTTGCCTGAACGGGGCGGCTGCCCGCAAGGCGCAACCTGGCGATATCATCATTATTATGTCGTATGCCTTGATGGATTTTGAGGAAGCGAAAACATTTAAGCCGTCGGTCGTGTTTCCTGATACGGCAACCAATAAACTGATATGAAGCATCGGTAGCTGAAATAAATGCAATAGCATATAAAGAAGAAGCTCGCCTGATGTGGCGGGCTTTTTTTATGAGTATGGATTTCCTTCGTAAATAATAGTATATGTACACAAACAAGCAAATTTGGAATGTCAGTTATCCTATTTTTCTGAGCCTTCTGGCACAGAATGTCATTAATGTGACGGACACCGCGTTTTTGGGCCGGGTCGGCGAGGTTGAGCTGGGAGCTTCGGCAATGGGCGGCTTGTATTACATCTGTGCCTTTACGATCGCTTTCGGTTTTAGCACCGGATCGCAGATCATCATGGCCCGCCGTAACGGGGAGCGGAATTATAAGGAGGTCGGGCCGGTGATGATACAGGGCGTCTTCTTCCTGCTTATGCTGGCTGCCGTCATGTTCACTTTCTCCCGCTTGTTTGCCGGAGACATTATGCGGGTGCTGATTTCTTCCGATACGATCCTGAACGCCACGGAGGAGTTCCTGGACTGGCGTGTGTTCGGATTCTTTTTCTCTTTCGTGAATGTGATGTTCCGTGCTCTGTTTATCGGCATTACGCGGACGAAGGTGCTGACGCTGAATGCGATTGTGATGGCATTGACGAATGTGTTGCTGGACTACCTGCTGATCTTCGGCAATTGCGGTTTTCCGGAATTGGGAATAAAAGGGGCGGCTATCGCTTCGGTGATGGCGGAGGCGGTGTCTATCGTGTTTTATATGCTTTATACCCGGATGACGGTAGATATCAAGAAGTACGCGCTGAACCAGTTCCGGTCGTTCGACGTCAAACTGTTGAGGCGCGTGTTGGGCATCTCTATATTTACGATGTTGCAATATTTTATTTCGCTCAGCACTTACTTTATGTTGTTTGTCGCCGTGGAGCATTTAGGGCAGCGGGAACTGGCGGTTGCGAATATCGTCCGGAGCGTTTACATCGTTCTATTGATTCCCGTCAACTCTTTATCGACGGCAACGAACACGTTTGTCAGCAACAGCATCGGGGCGGGGCATAAGGACCAGGTCATTCCGATCATCCGTCATATCACGTGGATATCGTTGGGGATCATGGCTGTTTTTGTGTCTGTCACTTGTCTGATTCCTTCTGCGATATTGTCGGTTTATACCAATGACGTGACTTTGATACAAGCCTCGATCCCTTCCCTTTATGTGATTTCGGGCGCCCTGCTGATCGGAGCGGTTGCCAATATCGTGTTCAACGGGGTGACGGGCACGGGAAATACCCGTTCGGCTTTTGTGATGGAGTTGGTCACCCTCGTTTTCTATACCTTATTTATATATGTGGTCGGTATGCGCCTGCACATGCCGGTTGCGATCTGTTTCATGACCGAGGTGGTGTATTACACCGGTTTATTGGTCGCAAGTGTTATCTATTTGAGGAAAGCGTCTTGGCAGAACAAGAAAATCTGACTTTGTTTTGGCGGGATAGTAGTTTGTTTTGACCTGATAGGCTTGCGGAATGACCGGATAGTCCTGTTCGTGGTTGTTGCTGTTTTTGCGTAATGCCTTGAATTTGTTTTTTTGTATATACAAAAAAGGCGAATTATGAGGTGTACTAATTGCGGTTGGGAGAATTCCGGCGACAGGTCAAATTGTGAAAAGTGTAATTCTCCGTTATCAAATTATGCCATGCGTGAACATGCTGTAACGGATGTTTATGCTCGGCGTACAGTGAATGAAAATATAGGGGTAAATGTCGGTAGGCCTACAGTCTGCGAGCAAGGGGAAAGCGAAAATTGTCCGCAATGCGGTTATCCTCTTTTGCCGGATATGTCGGAATGCCCGAATTGTAGTTATTCCCGCCGGTCTCCGGCAGGAGCAGCATCTGATCCTTTGATTTGTCCCAAGTGTAATCATGAAAATCGAAAAGATGCATTCTATTGTTCGCATTGCGGGTATGAGCTACAGAAGAAAGAACCGGTAAGGCCACCCCGTTCCGGTTACGGGAGGAAAACGATCACGCCGTGGGAAATGCAGGCCCCGGCGTGCACATGCCGTCTTTCCATGATACCTAACGCGAATGAGGAAGTTGTTTCCTCTCCGCTTGTATTCTCCGGTGAAGAAATCATCCTTAACCGTGAAAATACGGATGAAGGCAATATGACGATAACTTCCAAAGAACAGGCTATCCTGACCTATGAGAATAAGAAATGGTATCTTCAGGACAGGAGCGAACAAAAAACAACATTCGTATATACAACCGAAAAAATAGAGCTGAAGCCCGGAGACATTATCGTGTTGGGCAATAGGAGATTTGAGTTTGACGAATAACCTCAAATGAATAGCCATGTCCGGAGTTGTCGTTAACAGATGTGATTTTACGGTTGGCCAATATATCGGCGGGATCTATCGGGTGGACCTTGTTCTGGGGGAAGGTTCTTTCGGAAAAGTGTTCAAGGTGACGGGACCCGGTTCGCAGGTGTATGCTTTGAAGCTGCTGAAACTATGGGAAATAGTCCCCGAACTTCGTAAACCTTTGATGGATCGCTTTGTCATGGAATTTGAAACCGGATTGATAAAAAGCCGGTTCCTGGTTCATTCCGTGGCTCATGGGCTGGAGTGCGGCAATCCTTTTATCGTCATGGACTATTGCCCGAAAGGGAATCTTACCCAGTACATGGACCGTTCCCCCGTCGACCTGGTCAAGATCGGGCGGGAGATCCTTTGCGGGTTAAACGATTTGCACAAAAGCGGGAAGGTGCATCGGGACCTGAAGCCGGAAAACGTATTGATCAAAGAGGATGGAACAGCCGTCTTAACCGATTTCGGGATCAGTGGCGACCGGAACAAGCGAATGACGGAACGGAATATATTGGGGCGTCCCCAACAAATTTTCGGCACCTATGCTTATATGCCTCCGGAGCAGGTCAACCGCTTGCGGGGAGACGCAACGGTGCTCCCGACAACCGATGTTTTTTCTTTCGGCGTGATGATGTACCAATTGCTGACCGGTAAACTGCCTTTCGGCGAACTGAACGATCATAACGATTTGGTCGTCTATCAGCGGAACGGGAAAAACGGCAACTGGGACAAGCGGTTACTGGAACAGATCGAAAATGGCGTGGTCTGGCAGAGGGTGATCGAAGGTTGCCTGGTCCCGGATTTCAAACAACGTTTGCAATCGGCTGCCGCCGTGCTTGAGCGGTTGCCTCGGGGACAATTCGTGTCACATATCCCGCTGCCGGTCGAACGGAAACCGGGAGCCGGGAAGAAAGGATTGTCCATGCGCGTCATGCAAGGATCGGAACATGGTAAGGTATACGATTTGAGCCGTTTGTTCAGGGATCGGAAAAGGCTGGTCACGATAGGAAGGGAGGAGTCGAATGTCGTATGCATCCCGGAGAACGAAAGTCCTTACATTTCGCGCCGGCATTGTACGATCGAAACGGACGGCAATACAGGACGCTGGTTTATCCGTGACGGGCAATGGATCGCCGAAAAGGGACGAACGGGCTATTGGAAAGAGTCGGTGAATGGAACCTATATAAACTCTACTCCGGTAACGTCGGAAGGAAGCGAACTTCACCCCGGAGATATCATAACGATCGGTGATGTCACCTTTCGGATTGAAGATTATTAATTCTAATTTATTAATGAAAAAAGTATAGACTTATGGTACAAAGACAAACAGAGCCATACAGACGGTCCTTTTCCGGATCGGTTGGCGCAGGAATGGGTGCACTGATGGGAGGTGCGCATAAGCAATATTACGTATTGGAGCATCGCATGTCTTCTAAATATCACCGTGCCGGTGAAACACAAAAGATCATTGTCGATCAGATAGAGATGGGGCGTGATCCGCGTTGCCAGGTTCGTTTCGACGATTCGTTTACCTCGGTGAGCCGTCGTCATGCGGCTATCGTCCGCGATGGAGCAGGCTGGAAACTGGTTCATTTGTCTAAAGTCAATACCACGCTTTTGAACGGCCGTCCGGTCACGGATGAATGGTATCTGCAGAACGGAGACGAGATACAGCTCTCTTCCAATGGACCCCGCATGGGATTTATCGTACCCCAGGGCGACAGAAGCATGATCAAGAATATAAACTTTACGGAACGGTTCAGCCTCTTCCGCCAACAGGCATTGAAACCTTATAAGCAGATGATGGTTTGGATGTCTGTCGTTTTCCTGCTGGTGATCGGAGGCTTTATCGGTTGGAGTATCCTGAACCAGCAGCAAAACCAGAAAGCGAATGAAATGTTGGCGGGAAGTATCGCGTCTGTAAGCGCTCGCCAGGATAGTGCCGGAGTGGAGGCGCAAAAACAACTCGCAGCCGTTTCCAACCAAGCCCAGACTGCCGCTCAGGCGGCGATACAGGCCAGCCAGGCCAGTCAAGCCAGCACTTCGCAGGGCATAAACCAGCTTCGTAGCGAATTGGTGGGCCTGAAAAGCGACTTGAAAACAGCCCGTGAAGAAAAAGCGGAAAACGAATCAGCCAAACAATCGGCTGTCGCCAGTGAACCGGTCGCTTCTCCCGCTTCTGCTTCCGTGGCTCCGGCTGCAAGCGGTATGACTTCATACGAGAGTTGTTTCCCCTACATCTATTATATCCAACTCGACAAGGTAGAACATACGAATAAAAAAGGCAAGACGGAAGTAATCGATATCATACATCGCTGGGCGGGAACCGGATTCCTGTTGAGTGACGGACGCTTTGTCACGTCCCGCCGCATCATTGAAAGATGGTATTTCCAGGTAAACGGCAACCTGATGGACGAAGACATGCGCCCGTTGAACAAGGCCGTCTGTAATCTGGAAAAGGTGGTGGCTTATTTTACAGCCTATTCTTCCACCGGTGATGCGTTGACTTTTACGAGCGACCAGTTCACTTGTGACCGCAGCGCCGATACCTATACGGTTCTCCGGGGGCCGTTAGGAGGCCTTGTCAAGGGAGCCCGTTTGCGTATAGCCCCGTCGAACGGCGGAAAAGACTGGGCTTATTTCCAGACAGCCAAGAAAGGCGGTTTGAAATTCGATCCTTCGAAATCGACCTCGCTGGGCCGGGGCATTCCTTTGACCATTTTAGGATTCCCGGCGGAAGTCGGCATCAACTCGGCTTCGGGACCGGTTTACGGCAGTGGCGTAACGGCTAACAGCGGATTGGATCGTGGCGATATCATGACAACGAATACGAGTTTTGAAATAGGCGGTTCGGGTGCACCTGTTTTCGCCGTTTCGGAAACCGGAGAGTATGAAGTGATCGGTCTGATTTCTTCTATGGCCGAAGGATTGCGGGGAGTGGTCGTGCCGATAGCAGCTGTCCGGTAATGAAAAATGAAAGAATATATGGGAGAAACGAATAATAATCCTTTTAAGTTCAAGCTCGGAGCACAAACGAATGTGGGATGTGTCCGTACGAATAACGAGGATAATTTTGTCGTGAGTGCGGATCTTGCCGCGGGGGAGTGGTTGCTTCCCCGCGATTGCCATACCCTTTTTACGTTAGGCGATAAAGGGGCGATGCTCGTCGTCGCAGACGGCATGGGAGGATTGGATGCCGGCGAAATAGCCTCCCGGATAGCCGTCGATACGATGAAAGAATTCTTTTCGGCAGATAAGATAACGGACGAGATCGTGAAAGACGATTCGACCATCCATAAATATATGCACGAGGCGGTGGTAGCGGCCGACAATGCCATAAAAAGAAGGAGCAAGGAGGAAAAAGGAGTCAAGTCGATGGGCACTACCCTTGTAGCGGCCTGGTTGTTCGACGGTTATGCCAACATCGTCTGGTGTGGCGATAGCCGGGGGTATCTGTTCAATCCCGTATCCGGGCTTACGCAGGTGACAAAAGACCATTCCTATGTGCAGGAATTGGTCGACAGCGGCCGTCTTCTTCCGGAATACGCCTTCGACCATCCCGACAGCAACATCATCACCCGTAGCCTGGGGAACCCCCAGAAAGCGGCGAATCCCGATTTTATCCGTTTGCCTTTGCTGGAGGGAGAGGTGCTTTTGCTTTGTTCGGACGGGCTCAATTCGATGCTTCGGGACGAGGAGATCGAGTCTGTCATGCAAGGAACTTCGGACGATATCGATGCGTGTGCGAAAGCGTTGATTCAGGGCGCATTGGACTTGGGAGGCCATGACAACGTCACGGTCGTCCTTTGTCAGGTGGTCCCGGAAGAGAACAAGGAGCCGATACCGGAAATGCAGCAAACCATCTCGACCTTTACGGAGAAAGACCGTAAAAGGCCGGTCCGGAAAGTCGCATACTGGACAACCGGCATCTTGTTCATCCTTCTTTTGGCGTGCCTGGCCTGGCTGTTTTGGGCAGAAAGGAACGGGCATCCCTGGAAAAACAAGATTATTCAATGGTATGAACAAACAGTAAAATAAACTATGCAGTTAGAAGAAAATATACTATTTGCAAACCGGTATAGATTGGAACGGCTCTTGGGACGGGGCGGCTTTTCAGAAGTGTGGTTGGCCGACGATACCCTGACCTCCCTGAAAGTCGCATTAAAAGTCTATGCTCCGGGAGGCGGTATGGATGAACACGGCGTACAACTCTTCTCGACCGAGTTCTCCCTTGTTTTCAATTTGAACCATAGCAATTTGCTTAAGCCGACTTATTACGACACGTTCGAGCGGATGCCTTATCTGGTTTTGCCTTATTGCCGGCAAGGTTCGGCAGCCAGGCTGATCGGACAGATGAGCGAAAGGGAGGCGTGGTCTTTTCTGCGGGACATTGCGAGCGGCCTGGAATATTTGCATGGACAGGAACCGCCGGTCATCCATCAGGACATTAAGCCGGACAATATCCTGATCGACACGTCGGGACGTTATCTGTTGACCGATTTCGGTATCAGCATAAAGGCGCGGAATACGTTGCGGAAGAGTATCATGAAGACGGAAGGCTCCGTCGGGACGTTGGCTTATATGGGACCTGAGCGGTTCAGCAAATATCCTTTGCCGATCAAAGCAAGCGATGTGTTTTCTCTGGGGGCGACGCTCTACGAGCTGCTTACGGGCATGGTTCCTTTCGGAGAACATGGCGGATTGTTGTTGCAGCATGGCGCCGAGATTCCGGTGCTGGAAGGGGAGTGGTCCGGCGAATTGAAGGCCATAATCGATTTGTGTCTGCGAAAGGACACATGGGAACGCCCTTCCGCAACGGAAATACGGGTTTATAGCGAGCAATACCTGAACGGTGAAGTCCCGGTTCTGCCCGGCAAGCAGGCTGAAAAGTCTTTTCCCCAAAAAGAAGAAAAAGCTCCGGAAACTCCTTTGGAAGTAGCCGTAGAGAAGGTAATCCCCGAAGGCGGGGAACCGATGCCGGAGGACCCCCAGGTGCCGGGAGAGAAGAAAAGGCCGGAAGAGACGAAGGAGACGGAAGATGCGGAAGAATCCGAATCTTCGGATGAGTTAGTTTGGGAGGCGAACCGTAATTATCGTGAAGAGCCGGAGATAGAAAAGATAGAAACACATGACCCTGAATCAGATAATATAGCAAACAAAGCTCTTCTGAATGGTTTGCTCCCCCGCATCCTGAAGTGGGGCCTCCCTGTGATCGCCCTTGCCGGAATCTTGTTTTTTGTTTTTCGTAGCTTGGAACAGAAACAAAAAGAAGAGGAGGCAGAGGCGAAAGCAATGGAAATCGAAGCCCGCTATAACGAATACCTCCAGTACGTCCATGCCGGTGACAGCCTGACCGACCTTGGCAATAAAAGCCAGGGAGGAGATTACGAGCTGTTCTACCTGGGGGCGATCGGGCGTTATGACGCTGCCTTGAGGCTGGAGGATGAATACCGGACCGAGTTTCCCGGTGTGGCAGGCGTTTCGGCCCGGAAAGACAGTGTGCAGAAGAAAATTGAAGAGATTTATGATTTATTCGTATCTATGGCGGCAGAGGCGGAACAAACCCAGGATTTCGATATGGCGGAAATCTTTTACCAACGGGCGTCCGGCGTTAAACCGGAATCGGCCATCCTGAAAGATTTCCGTGCCCGCAGGGAAGCCGTTCAGGACTCTATCGCCAGTCAAACTAATAATTGAAAAAGATGAAAACAACGATAAGCAAATTATATGTGAAAGGCATGTTCGGCCTTTTGTCCCTGTTCCTTTTTGCCGCATCCGCCTTTTCGCAGGATTGCAACGGGACGTACGAGAGCGGTTTGGCCCTGTTGAAGAAGCGGACGGAGGCATCCGTCAAAGAGGCAGCCCGCAAATTCGAATCGGCAAAGAGATGCTACAAGGTGAACCGCGACCAACAAGGCGTGCAGAATTGCGACGAACAGATCGCCGCCTGCAACCAGGTCTTGAACTATTTCACGCAACAGACCGCCAAAGCGACTGCCGAAGAGAGCTACGAGTTCCCCGCAACGGGAGGCGAACAAACCATCCCGGTGAAAACGAAACGAAGCTGGAGTTTCTCCGATGTCCATGACTGGTGTACGGCCGCTAAGGAGAAAGAAGGACTGAAAGTCGTCGTCAATCCGAATCGGACGACTGTGCGCCGCTCACAAACCATCACCTTGAAATGGGCGGGCAGGAAACAACTCGTCAAAATCGTGCAGGAAGGAGCGGAGGAGAAATTGACGCTGAGTGAATCCGATCTCTTTTTCCGGGCCGACGATACGGAGAAAGCGATCGAAATAACTTCGAACTGCGACTGGGCGATTGAAAGCAACGATGCCCCCTGGTGTTCTTGGCGTAAAGACAGCCTGCACCTGTACATCGAACCTTCCATCAACGAAGGGGCGACAAGGCGTACAGGGACGATCCGTATCAGTGCCGGTTCGCGTCATGCCGAAATCCATTTGATGCAAGAAATGGATAATTTCAAGATTTTCACTCCGAATGAAAACGATACGCTCGTCTTTATTCCGAAAGGCGGAACGGTGGACTTGCCTGTCGAATATACGGTCAGCCAAAATGAGACGCCCTGGGAAATCTACTCCTATCCGAACTGGTGTACGGCAACCCGTGAAGGAAACGCCTCTTTGTCCCTGAAATGCCTGTCCAATAAAATGAAAGAAGACCGTGACGGCACGATCTTCGTGAAAAAAGGGCGCAGGCTTATTCCGATAACGGTTATCCAACTGGCGAAAGGATCGAAATACACGACCTTCCAACCGATTCTCGGCAAAAAGAAAAACGTGAAGTCTCTCTACCAGCGGGCGGTTTTGTTCACTCCCAAAGAAGATTGACGTTTTCCTACAGCATCAGAAACTTCTCCTGCAGCTTCTTCAGATACAGTTTGGAGATCTGCAGGTCGCGGACATTGTCGAACGGCGGATAGAACACGCATTTCTTATCCTTGATCATGATCAGGTAATTGATGTTGATGATATAGGATTGATGAATCTGTATGAACGAGGGAGAACTTGCCAGTATCTGATCCGCCGCTATGTTTTTACGGATGGAGATGGGAGCGGTCGCATTGTTCAGGTACGCCTCCCATTGTTTCCTGTCCGAATTATATTTGAAGAAGCCCACGTTTTCGGGCCTGAGAAACTGCAGGTCGTTTGTCGGCGACGGGATGATGATCGTCTGCTCCAACGGGGAGAGGCTCCTCAGCAGGATATGGAAAGGGACCGTCTGCAACTGTTGTTCCTCCACCTTCTCGATGAAACGTTTCATCATATTGGACAATTCGCTTTTGTCGATCGGCTTTAAAAGGTAGTCGAAAGCCGATTCGCGGATCGCGTCGAGCATATATTTATTGTAAGCCGTGTAAAAGACGACTTGCATGTTCCAGGTGATCTCGTTGCGGATCAGGTTCAGCAGTTCGGGACCCTGCATGTCGGGCAGCTCGACATCGAGGAATACCAGATCCGGCATCGTTTTGAAAATCATCTTTTTCCCCATTGCCCCGTTTTTGGCGATTCCTTCCACATTAAATTGCTGGTAGGACTTCAATTCGAAGGTCAGGTTGTCTACGGCCAGTTCGTCGTCATCGATGATTACTATCTTATAGTTATTTTTCATGTGTCCTCTCTTTTTTTACAAATTTAATAGTTGTCATCAAAGTGCTCCGGCTCTTTCTATGCGAAATTGTGGATATTCTCTCTTTTTGACCGGTTATCCGGTTGCAAAAAGGGGCTAAACGGATTACTTTCCTTCCGGCAGGGCGTACGAGTAGTCCTCCGGCAGGGTGAATTGCACGAGGCACCCCGGGTTTTCATCTGTCCCCCGGCTGCTTTTACTGATCCGGATCGTGATGGGGACAGGGTTTCCGGCATTCAGCAGTTCGATGGTCTGGTTCAGCACCTTCAACCCCGTTCCCGTGCTTTGCATGTCCGGCCGGCCGGTTTGCAGGCGGAAGCCGGCGCCATTGTCTTCTATGCCGATTATGATAGAACCGTTTTGCCGGCAGACGGTGACGGACAGCCATTTTTCACCTTCTTTCTCCCGGAGGCCATGCTTGATGGCGTTTTCGACCGGAATCTGGATCATCATGGAGGGAAGTTCGAACCGGTCGGTGTCGATTTGCGGGTCGATCCGTATCTCGGTTTGAAGAGACGGGCCGAAACCTTCCTGTTCGAGGGCGAGGTAGGTACGGACGAAATCGATCTCCTCGGCAAGCGTGATGCACAGTTTTTCCGTCAGGCGCAGGTTGAGGCGCATGATTTTGATCAGGTTGTACAGCTCTTTGTAACTGCTGTCGCTCTGGTTGTAATGGCTGATCACCCGGTTGAGCGTGTTGAAGATGAAATGGGGCGACACGCGGTTGCGGATGTTTTCCATCCGGAGGCTGATGATCTTGTTGCGCGTTTCGGCCAGTAGGAGGGCCCGTTGTTTTTTCTGGTAGAAATAGATGAAGGCCGCGGCGGTCAGCAGTATCACGCAAATGAGGATCCAGATATAGACGCTCAGTTCCAGCGACCGCATGTCACTCTGTTGTCTTTGAATGAAAAGCCTTTGTTTCATCAACGTCGTATCCTGTTTATAGCGGAGGTCCGTTTCGGCCACCCGCATTCGAATGCGGTCGTTGCGGATGGAGTCGTCCATTCGCATGTTTTCCTTGAGATATTGGTAGGCTTTGCGGTAATCGCCTGTCTCCTCGTAATAATGCTGTAGGTATTTTTTCCGGATGTCGACCAGGGTCGGTTCCGCTTGCATGTTATCGGTCATGCCGTGGAGCAGCCTTGTCGCTTCGGCGATCTCCCCTTTCTTGAGTGCCAGTTCGAGTACCTGCGTCTGGGCATGGTAGAGCGCCGACGAGTTGCCGGTCTTTTCGAAATAGGAGTAGCAGCGATCCAGGTAGCATTGGGCCGAATCGAGTTGTCCCGTCAGCAGGTAGATCGCGCCGATATTCAACATGCAGACATTCTGGGCGTAGGCATATTCGGGCGACGGCTTGACCAGTTCGTATCCTTTTTTGAAGAGGTCGAGGGCTTCGGGATATTTCTTTTCAAAGAAGTAGACGTTCCCGTGGTTCGTGCAATAGACGAATTTCCGGTTGAGGTCCATTTGGTCGAAAAGGCGGTAAGCAAGGCCGAAGTAATAATGCGAAAGGTCGAAATCGCGCAACTCCGAATAGGTTTGTCCCAGCCCCATGTAGATATTGATAAGCTCCTGTTCGGGCAGGTCGAGCGAGTCGGCGATGTAGAGTATCTGCCGGTAGTACCAGGCCCCTTGGTCGTAGCGGCCGCTGCGGACGTAGACGTCTGCCAGGTTCGTGTAGCCCGTCAGCAGCACTTCGCTGTTGTGCGTCTGCCGGCTGTAGGCGAGCATTTGTTTGAAATATTTTAGGGCCGAATCGTTCATGCTGGCGATTGCATACCGGTTCCCGATGTTGTTGCTCGCATCTGCCAACAAGTAATAATGAGAAGGAGTCAGCGTCTTTTGGCGTGTACAAAACTGTTCGACTTTCCGGCAGAGCGGCAGGATCGAGTCGAACTCGGAAGTCGTCAGGAAGGTCTTGACATATAGGTTGTAGAGCATGTACCAGTCTACGCTGTCCTGCACCGGGCGCGTCTGCATCGCGTCTTTCAGTATCCGGCGTGCGAAGAGGGCATCCGAATAGATCGCTTTTTGGGCTTGTGCGAAAACCGTGTCTCTCTCAGGCGCGAAGTTGATCTCCTGTACCACCGGCACCTGCTTTTTGCAGGAAAGGCTAAAGGAAAATAAAAAGATAGCAATGATGTAGAGGATGTGTTCTTTTTTCATATTAGCGATGTTCTTAGATGACAGATTGTATTGAATTCGTTCTAAAGTTTGTTCTGCGGCAAATGTAGCGGATATAATGACATGATCGAATAAAAAGCGGATTATTTTTCGGATTTTCTATTATTTGAAAGCGGTCGGCAACCGTTTTATCAGGTTCCTGTTTCATAAAGTATCGTTTTAAGGCTAAAAATTCCCTTACTAATAGCCATAATTTAGGAATGTGTCAAAATATAAAATAGAGCGCAGATGACACAGATTCAACAGATAGCCGCAGATTTTTATTTTATTGATTTGCAATAATCAATCTGTGTGAACCAGTCTCATCTGTGTCATCTGTGCTCTAATATACAGATTAATGACACACCCCCCTAAAAGATCGTGATAAGGGGGAGTGACACTCAAAGAATATCATCTTGGGCATCGTCGAGGAAAGTGACCTGGTGCAGGTGCCGTATATGGTCAAAATGATGCAAGACCCTGTTATGGCAAATGATGTAGAAGGCATCTTTTGTCTTTAATGTTCCATAGATCGTAGTCAGCGGTATGACAAGATCAGGGACTTCGTCCATCGGAAACGAGAGGCAACCATCAGAAAAAATAATGGTCCATTCGTCAAGGAGGGAGCGAAGGGATGTTTCAATCTCACATAAACTTTGTTTCGGAATGCGATTGGCGATGTCGCGAAGGGATTCCCGGCTTTTCTTTTTCATATCTTTATAAGTTTAAAATTAGATATGTTCCGCAACCGCATAAAAAAGGGGTACGTAACATATACATAACCCCTTCACGTAGGTACTGGAATACCCCAAAATCGAGAATACGTAGTATGCCGTACCCCCACTTATCGTAACTAAAAGTACATAAGCGTGGTACGAACATCTAAATATCGATTTTGTGAAATTTCCAGTTTTACGTGAAGATAATTAAATGTCCTATAACAATGTACCGGATTTCTCCCCGGTAACAGAAGCAAAGATAGTCTATTTGATGGAGTTTGCAAAAAAATGTTGCCTCAAGATTAATTATTTTCGGAGTTTAGTAAAGATTTTTATTTGTATTAATAAGTAGATGTTTGTGGTTAAATGCAGATTTATGATTCAAATTTGAGAAGAAGTAAACCTATTCCCAACGGATTTATATATGATAAAAAATACAAGAACCCCTTCAAAAACGGCGGATATCTGCATGTCGTTAATATTCAGTCTATAGGCAAATTTCTTGTTTGTTAAAAAAAGTTACCCGTGCGGGTAATTTAGGATATATGGGGTATAAAATCAAATTTCATGCGCTATTGTTTCAATCCAGACCAACGGGTATTTGGATAAATCGTACAATAAGTAAGAAATAACACTAAGTTCGCAATAGATAATCCGAAACATTCTTCCCGTTCATAAATAATATGTATATTTGTGGATTAATTAATAACTAAAAAACAGTAACTATGAAAAAGGAAGAGTCGGATCTGAAAATCATGGAAGAGATGGAAAGGAAAGAGTTGCAGGACAGGTATATCCGTTTTGATTGGGCCATCAAGCGTCTGCTGCGCCAGAAGGCCAACTTCGACGTGCTCGACGGTTTCCTGACCGTCATGTTGAACGAAGAGATCAAGATCGTCGAGATCCTCGAAAGCGAGGGCAACCAGGAACGCGCCGACGACAAGTTCAACCGCGTCGACATCAAAGCCTTGAACAGCAAAGGCGAGATCATCATCGTCGAGATCCAGAACACCCGCGAGATAAACTACCTCGAACGCATCCTCTACGGCGTGGCCAAAGCCATCACCGAACATATTTCTTTGGGTGAAGACTACGACAAGATCAAGAAAGTCTACTCCATCAGCGTCCTCTATTTCGACATCGGCATCGGGACGGACTATATCTACCACGGGCAGAACCATTTCGTCGGCGTGCATACGGGCGACCAGTTGCGGGTCAACGAGCGCGAACGCAATGTCCTCGTCTCGCGCCTTCCCGCCGAAATCTTCCCCGAATATATCCTGATCCGCGTGAACGAGTTCGACAAAGTGGCTCTTACGCCCTTGGACGAATGGATGGAATACCTGAAAGACGGCACGATCCGCCCGGACACGACCGTCCCCGGCCTGAAGGAAGCCCGCGAAAAGTTGAAATTCTATTCCATGTCGCCCGGCGAACGCCTCGTCTACATCCGTCACCTCGAAGACATCAATATCCAGAACAACGCGATCTATACTTCCAAGTTGGAAGGAATCGCAGAAGGAAAAGCGGAAGGCCTTGCCGAAGGAATTGCCGAAGGTGAGGCAAAAGGTTTTGCCGAAGGCATGCGCCAAGTTGCTGTCAGGATGAAAGAGACGGGTGTAGATATGGTTACCATCGCAAAGTGTACCGGCTTGAGCGAGGAAACGATCCGCTCTTTATAAGGAAGGCTATTCCCTTGTAAGGAAAAAGATCATAATAGTTCACATCCGGTAATATTTGTATCGTAAATGTAGATTTATCCGTTTTGTTTTTCTTATTTATTAGTGGTAAAACAGAGGACTTATTGTATAATACCGGTTTCTTGACAATAAAATACATTCTTTAATGATGGGCGTGAAATCCGGCTTTTTAAGGATAAGAAAGGGCTTCATCACTTGAGATGCGCAGTTTTTTGCCACAAAGACGGTCGCGATTGCCATGAAGTGTGCAGTATATATGGCATGACGACCGTCTTGATGGCGACGAAGACGGTCGTAAAGGTAACGAGGACGGTCGTCGTGGCAGGAAAGTCCCGGAATCGGTTTGAGATATACGGGAAATGTCCCGACTTTTTTTATTATAGGCGATTCTCCATGAGTTCAGGTTTTCCACAATATCCGTTCTTTCTCCCATCTGATTACAAAAAGACATCGTTTTCTTGTTTTCCGCCAACAACGTTTTTTTAATCGTTACCAATTCCGGCTAAAAGCCGGCAAAAAGTCAAATCAAATCGTTCCGGAATTTTACCCGAGATAGAATATAGGCTAATCTGGGGTTATTGTAATCTATAGTCGTTGTGTCTAAGTTTTCTGTCTATTAGCTCTGCTTTATTCATCCCTTTTTCTTACCTTTGCCCCTCATTCAAAGATTATAAAGATAAAAATAAATATACATACGAATTATGTTTGAGAATTTAAGCGAAAGGTTAGACAGATCGTTTAAACTGTTGAAAGGTGAAGGCAAGATCACGGAAATCAATGTGGCGGAAACATTGAAAGACGTGCGTAAAGCGTTGCTCGACGCCGACGTAAACTATAAAGTAGCCAAGAGTTTTACCGATACGGTAAAAACGAAAGCATTAGGACAGAACGTGCTTACTTCCGTTAAGCCCAGCCAGTTGATGGTCAAGATCGTGCATGACGAGCTGGCTGAACTGATGGGAGGAACGGCAACTGATCTGGATCTGAAGGGCAATCCGGCAATCATCCTGATGTCCGGTTTGCAAGGTTCCGGTAAAACGACTTTTTCGGGCAAGCTGGCGAATCTGCTGAAGACGAAGAAAAATAAAAAGCCGCTGTTGGCAGCCTGCGACGTGTATCGTCCGGCTGCTATCGAGCAGTTGCGCGTGGTCGGCGAACAGGTAGGAGTGCCTGTCTACATGGAACTGGAAAACAAGAATCCGGTGGAGATCGCGATGAACGCGATCCGCGAAGCACGGGCGAAAGGCAACGATGTGGTGATTGTCGATACCGCCGGCCGTCTGGCTATCGACGAGCAGATGATGAATGAGATCGCTGCAATCAAGAGTGCTATCCAACCGGATGAAACCTTGTTTGTGGTCGACTCCATGACCGGACAGGATGCCGTGAATACCGCTAAGGAATTTAACGAACGTCTGAACTTCGACGGCGTGGTGCTGACCAAGCTGGATGGTGATACCCGTGGCGGTGCCGCTCTTTCTATCCGTACGGTGGTAGACAAACCGATCAAATTCGTCGGAACGGGCGAAAAGATGGATGCTTTGGATATCTTCCATCCCGAACGTATGGCAGACCGTATCCTCGGTATGGGTGATATCGTTTCGCTGGTGGAACGTGCGCAGGAGCAGTATGACGAAGAAGAGGCCAAACGCCTGCAGAAGAAGATCGCCAAAAACCAGTTCGACTTCAACGACTTCATCTCGCAGATCCAGCAGATCAAGAAGATGGGTAACCTGAAAGAACTGGCCTCCATGATTCCGGGCGTAGGCAAGGCGTTGAAGGATGTCGATATCGACGACAATGCTTTCAAGAGCATCGAAGCGATCATCTATTCCATGACTCCCGAAGAACGCGTCAACCCGGCTATCCTGAACGGTTCGCGCCGCCAGCGCATCGCCAAAGGCAGCGGTACGTCGATTCAGGAAGTGAACAAGCTGATCAAGCAGTTCGATGAAACACGCAAGATGATGCGTATGCTGACAGCGGCCAAACCGGGAAGCAAGAAATTCCCTTCATTCAAAAGATAAACCCGAAAAGAGTATAAAGCATGGAAGAACAGCAGTATAAGCTATTGGACGGAAAAGCCGTTTCTGCCCGGATGAAGCAGGAAATGGCGGAAGAAGTGGCCCGCATCAAGGCTGCCGGTGGTAAGATCCCTCATTTGGCTGCCATATTGGTCGGCCATGACGGGGGGAGTGAAACGTATGTCGGCAGCAAGGTGAAGACCTGTAACGAGATCGGTTTCAAATCGTCTCTGATCCGTTATGAAGCCGATGTTACCGAAGAAGAACTTCTTCGCAAAGTGGACGAACTGAACAACGATCCGGATGTGGACGGCTTCATCGTACAGCTCCCGCTGCCGAAACACATCTCGGAACAGAAGATTATCGAGGCGATCGACTATCGCAAGGATGTGGACGGTTTCCATCCGATCAATGTCGGCCGTATGTCTATCGGCCTTCCTTGTTTCGTTTCGGCGACTCCGGCCGGTATCCTGGAACTGTTGAGACGTTACGAGATCCCGACTCGCGGTAAACATTGCGTAGTGCTGGGACGCAGCAATATCGTGGGCAAGCCGATGGCTACCCTGATGATGCAGAAAGCCTATCCGGGCGATTGCACGGTCACTGTTTGCCACAGTCGTTCTGAAAACCTGAAGGAAATGTGCCTGAGTGCCGATATTATCATTGTGGCGTTGGGCGTTCCCGAATTCCTGAAAGGCGATATGGTGAAAGAAGGAGCTGTGATCGTGGATGTGGGTACGACACGCGTGCCGGATGCAACTCGCAAAAGCGGCTTTAAGCTGACGGGCGATGTCAAGTTTGACGAGGTCGCTCCTAAGTGTTCTTATATCACGCCGGTTCCGGGTGGTGTAGGGCCGATGACCATCATCTCTTTGATGCGCAATACGCTTTTAGCCGGAAAGAAAGAGATTTATAAATGAAAATCCTCCTCTCCGGGTTTTGTCTTTTGAGCTTTCTGTCTTTATCCGCTCAGGACTCGCTGACAATCTTGTTTGCCGGTGATGCCATGATGCACCAGAGACAACTCGACAATACCCGGAGGGGAGATTCTTTTGATTTGGGCGGTTATTTTGCAAATATCGAGAAAGAAGTGAAAGCCGCCGATATTGCCGTTGTGAACTTCGAAGTCCCGTTGGGAGGGGAGCCGTATAGCGGTTATCCGGCTTTCAGCGCTCCGGAAGACTTCGCTTTGGCCTTGCAAAAAGCAGGCTTCGACTTTTTCCTGTTAGCCAACAACCATTGTTTGGACAGGCGTACCCGCGGACTTGTCCGTACCATACAGACGCTGGACTCTCTCGGGATACGTCATACCGGAACCTTTCTCGACCGCGATCACCGTCACCGCACCTACCCGATGTTGCTCCGTAAGAAGGATTTCCGTATCATCATGCTCAATTATACCTATGACACCAACGGTCTGAAAGTCGATACGCCCCGGATTGTCAATCATATCGATAGGGCGATAATGGAGGCCGATATTGCCGAAGCCAAGCTCTTTAATCCGGATTTTATCATTGCCAATATGCATTGGGGGCTGGAATACGACCGGATGCCTTCCCGTAAACAGCGCGAACTGGCCGATTGGCTGATGCGGCAGGGGGTCGATCTGGTCATAGGCAGTCATCCGCATGTTGTCCAGCCGATGGAACTCCGCAGAGGGAAGGAGGGTACTCCCGACCGGCTGGTCGTTTATTCATTGGGCAATTTTATATCGAACATGAGCCGGGAGCATACCGATGGAGGCGTCATGGTGAAAGTCGTTTTAGGCCGGAAAGGCTTGCGCCGGTACATTGCTTCCGCACAATATTCGTTGATTTATTCCTCCCGGTATAAGAATAAACGGGGAAAAGAAGATATTCGGGTCGTCCCGGCGGCCTCTTGGTCGGAAAAGAAACAAAATTCCTCTTTTTCAGTCGATTCTGCATTAATTAGGTATGTTGATAAGACGCGTTTGTTTCTAAAAGGTAATAATAAGGAGGTCGGAGAGTATATTTTTGAATAAAAAAGTTTCCGAATTATTTGCAGTTTAAAATAAAACCTCTATCTTTGCACCGTCTTAAAGAAATAAACACTCGATAAGATAAACATGGTGAGAATAGCTCAGTTGGTTAGAGCATCGGATTGTGGTTCCGAGGGTCGTGGGTTCGAGTCCCATTTTTCACCCGTAAGGCTGTCTGTAAAGGCAGCCTTTTTTTGTTTGTCTTCCTTTGGAGTTGAGGCTGATCCTGGTCCGGGATCTTCCTGATCCGGTATGGATATTGAAACAACAAAGGCTGCCAACCTTTCGATCGACAGCCTTTGGAGCGGAAGCGGGGGGATTCGAACCCCCGGTACCCTAACGAGTACGTCAGTTTAGCAAACTGGTGGTTTCAGCCACTCACCCACACTTCCATGAGTTTCGCGCTTCATTTCCTTGAATTGCGCTGCAAAGATATGCTTAAGTTTTTAAATATACAAAGCATTTGGTGCATTATTTTTTAAGAAAAAAGGCTCCTTCTTGCACATAGTTGGCAATCAGAGGATTTCAACTTTGCAAAAGTGAGCGTTTTTCCCTCTTCCGGTTGTTGTGGCCGGAATAAGTCGGAAAGAGGTAGGGCATTCGGGAAAAAGATATTATTTTTGTGGCCGGTTCTGATATACAGCAGACTATATATAATATGGAGAAAAAGAAGATGCGAAAGCGTACTCTCATAGTTGGAATCCTCTCGTTTATCGTCCTCTTGCTGGCAGGTGCGGGATTCTGGGCATACCGTTTGATACTTGCTCCTGATTTCGAGCCGCGCAAGACCGTATATGTCTATATTGACGAGAAGAAAGATTTTGGCGATCTCTGCCGTCAGTTGGTCGACTCTGCCGGTTGCCGGCGTATCGGGAGTTTCAAGCTGCTTGCCGGAGTGCTGAAATATCCTGACAATATGCGTTCCGGACGTTATGCCGTGGAGCCGGGGATGAATAACCTGGCATTGCTCAACAACTTGCGTCGGGGACATCAGGAAGCCACCCGGATCACCTTTAATAATATACGTTTCAAGCAGGATCTGGCCCAAAGGCTTGCCGGGCAGTTGATGATCGGGGAGGATGATCTGCTTTCTTTGCTTGATGATTCCGTTTACTGCGCATCATTGGGCTTTACGACGGAGACGATCCTTACGCTGTTTATTCCCAATACCTATGAAGTATATTGGAATATTTCCGCCGGAAAACTGATGCAGCGTATGCAGCGCGAATATAAGAATTTCTGGAATGACACCCGCCTGGCGAAAGCGAAAGAAATCGGAATGACACCGGTCGAAGTCGCCATCCTTGCTTCTATCGTGGAAGAAGAAACGGCTGCCGCAGACGAATATCCCATTGTGGCAGGTTTGTATCTTAACCGTTTGCAGCGTGGCATTCCTCTTCAGGCGGATCCTACAGTGAAGTTTGCCGTGGGCGATTTCTCCCTTCAGCGCATCCTGTTCGAGCATCTGGAGATCGATTCTCCCTACAATACCTACAAACATGCCGGACTTCCTCCCGGACCGCTCCGCATCCCGACTATCAAGGGGCTGGATGCCGTGCTGAACCACATGAAGCATAACTACCTTTATATGTGTGCGAAGGAGGATTTCTCAGGACGGCATAACTTTGCCGCCACTCTTGCCGAGCATAATCGTAATGCCAACCGTTACCGGGCGGAACTGAACAGGCGGAAGATCCGGTAAGCAATGCGGAAACAGTTTCTCGGCAAGAAACTTGGGTTCCATGCCAGTGAAACTTTAGTTCCATGCCTATGAAACTAAAATCCCATGCCGGTCGGTTGTTGCGTGTATGGGTAAAAGTCTTATCTTTGTGGAGAAATAATACGAAAATCAGTTAAAACAAAAATAAACATTACATGGAAAAACATCTATTTTTAGGGGATGAAGCCGTGGCACAAGCTGCTATCGATGCAGGTCTGTCCGGTGTGTATGCCTATCCGGGAACCCCTTCGACCGAGATAACCGAATTCGTACAGGGTTCGGCCGTCGCAAAGGAAAGGGGCATTCACTGCCGTTGGAGCGCGAATGAAAAAACTGCTATGGAAGCGGCGTTGGGGATGAGCTACGCAGGCAAGCGGGCTCTTTGCTGTATGAAGCATGTGGGGCTGAACGTTGCCGCCGACTGTTTTATGAATGCTGCCATGAGCGGCATCAATGGCGGTATGATCATCATTACGGCTGATGATCCTTCGATGCACTCTTCCCAGAATGAACAAGACAACCGTATGTATGGCAACTTCGCCATGATCCCGATGCTTGAGCCGTCCAGCCAGCAGGAGGCATACGACATGGTATATGACGGGTTCGAATTATCCGAAAAACTGGGTTATCCTGTCCTGGTACGCATCACCACCCGTATGGCTCACTCCCGTGCAGGTGTGGTCAGACGCGAACAGAAGATGGAAAACGAAATGCATACGCCCGAAGACGGACGTCAGCGTTTCATCCTTCTCCCGGCACTTGCCCGCAAACGCTTCAAGACGTTGATCGCGGCGCAGGATGCATTTACCGCTTCTTCCGAAGCCTCGCCTTATAATACTTATTTCGACGGACCGGACAAGGATCTCGGCATCATCACGACCGGTATTGCGTTCAACTATCTTTCGGAGAACTATCCCGACGGTTTCGAACATCCGGTATTGAAGATCAGCCAGTACCCGTTACCCCGCAAGATGGTCGAAAAGATCGTCAGCGAATGCAAGGAAATTCTCGTTCTCGAAGAAGGCTATCCGGTGGTCGAGGAACAACTGAAAGGTTTTCTCAGTATCGGTATCCGGGTGCACGGCCGACTTGACGGCACATTGCAACGCGACGGCGAGCTGACTCCCGATGCTGTCGGTAAGGCGCTGGGCAAGCGGATCGAGAGCTATTATGCCACTCCGGAAGTTGTCGAACAACGTCCGCCTGCATTGTGTCAGGGTTGCGGACATCGCGATATGTATGAAGCGCTGAATGAAGTCCTGGCCGAGTACAAAGGCGCCAAAGTGTTCGGTGATATCGGTTGTTATACGCTGGGCGCTTTGCCTCCTTTCCGGGCAATCGACACTTGTATCGACATGGGAGCCTCTATCACAATGGCCAAAGGAGCTTCCGACGCGGGCGTTTACCCGGCTGTGTCGGTGATCGGCGACTCGACATTCACACACTCCGGTATGACCGGCTTGCTCGATTGCGTCAATGAAAACACGAATATTACGATCGTCATTTCCGATAACGAGACGACGGCCATGACCGGTGGACAAGACTCTGCCGGAACAGGCCGTCTCGAATCGATCTGTGCCGGTATCGGTGTCGATCCGGCCCATATCCGTGTCATGGTTCCTTTGAAGAAGAACTACGACGAGATGAAAGCGATCATCCGCGAAGAGATCGAATATAAAGGCGTATCCGTCCTGATCCCCCGCCGCGAATGTATCCAGACATTAACAAGAAAGAAAAAAGCAAGCAAGAAATGAAAGCAGACATCATATTATCCGGTGTGGGAGGACAGGGCATCCTCTCCATCGCTGCCGTTATCGGAGAAGCCGCATTAAAAGAAGGTTTGTACATGAAACAAGCCGAAGTTCACGGAATGAGCCAGCGTGGGGGCGACGTGCAGTCCAACCTCCGCCTGTCCGACCAACCGATTGCGTCCGACCTGATCCCGTTAGGACAGGCCGACCTTATCATCTCGCTCGAACCGATGGAAGCGCTCCGCTACCTGCCTTATCTGAAGAAGGACGGGTGGCTGGTGACCAATTCGCAGCCGTTCATCAATATCCCCAACTATCCGGAGGTGGAGAAAGTGAACGAAGAACTGGAGAAATTGCCGCACAAGGTCGTGCTGGATGTGGAAGCGATCGCCAAAGAGGTGGGTTCCGTACGTGCGGCCAACATCGTGATGTTGGGGGCCGCCGCCCCCTTTATAGGGATCGAATATGACAAGATAGCCGATGGTATCCGACGCATCTTCGGGCGGAAAGGCGAGGAAATCGTTGAAATGAACCTCAAAGCGTTGAAAGCCGGCTATGATGTGGCCAATAATTTGAGATAAAGTATCAAAATGTCAGTGAGAGGGGCGATAGCCGAAACGCCTCTCCTGACAATATTGAACGAATCCGGTAGCCGGAACGCCTTTCTGAAAAAATATAAATAAAAAAAACATGAAGAAGTACTTATTCCTTACCTTTTTCGCGCTCGTAGCCTTCGCCTTGAAAGCGCAGGATGAGAGTGGTGATATCGTCAAAGTAGGCCAGCAGATGCCGGCTTTTACGATTGTGAACGACAATGGCACGGAGACGCCTTCCGCTTCGCTGAAGGGGAAAGTGATCCTGGTGAATTTCTTTGCGACCTGGTGTCCACCCTGCCAGAAGGAACTTGCCGAGGTGCAGAAGACGCTTTGGCCGAAGTATAAGGACAACAAGGATTTCGCCTTGTTGGTGATCGGGCGCGAGCATACGGACGCCGAGTTGCAGAAGTATAACGAAAAGAAAGGTTTCACCTTCCCGCTCTATCCGGACAAGAACCGGGCGGTCTATGGCGCTTTTGCCAAGAACCTGATCCCCCGGAGCTATCTGGTGGATAAGACTGGTAAAGTGGTATATGCCACCAAAGGCTATAGCGACGAGGAATTTGCGGAACTGATGGATAAGATTGAAGCTGCTTTAAAATAAGGAAAATGGAATATAAAAACGTACATATCATTTATTTTTCCCCGACGCATACGTCAGCCAAGACTGCCTATGCGATTGCGGAGGGATTGGAGGGAAGCGTCCTGTTGGAGTCGGACATTACTTACGATGCCCCGACGGAAGAGCTTGAAATCCATGATGATGAACTGACCATCGTGGCTGCTCCCGTCTATGGCGGGCGTGTGGCGGAGACGGCGATGGAGCGACTTCGTGTTTTCCATGCCCATCAGGCTCCGGTAGTTCCGGTCGTGGTTTACGGTAACCGTGATTACGAGGATGCATTGAAGGAATTGTCCGACACGTTAGTCGATGCCGGCTTTGTCCTTGTTTCGGCAGCTGCTTTCATCGGGGAGCATTCTTTCAGCCGTAAGGATATGCCCATTGCTGCCGGGCGTCCCGATGATGCCGACCATGAAGCTGCGGTCAGCTTCGGACGGGCCATCAAGGAGAAACTCGAAAAGGTGGACGAACTTTCCTGCTTGAAGCCATTGGAGGTGAAAGGGAATTTTCCCTACAAGGTGAAGGGGCCTTCCACGCCGCAGGCTCCTGTGACGGATGAGGATTTGTGTACGCAATGCGAATATTGCATCGACGTGTGCCCCGTATCGGCTATTTCGATTGTCGATGATCGCATGTTCAGTGATCCGGCGACTTGTATCAAGTGCTGTGCTTGTGTGAAGGAATGTCCCGAAGGCGCTCGCACGTTCGATACGCCTTATACGGCGATGTTGCATAAGAACTTTAGTGCCCGCCGCGAACCGGAGTTATTTGTATGAAGACACGTGTACTGATTTTCCTCTCTCTGCTTTGCAGCCTGTCGCTTGGCGCCCAGATCCGCTTGGAAGGTTACCGGCAAGCAGACATCAATCCCGAACTCCTTGCCGGACGCTGGAAAGCGCACTGGATTTCTATGCCTGGAGAGCCTGCCAATGTGTATGGCGTCTACCACATGCGCAAGACGTTCGAACTGGGTGAAGTCCCATCCCGCTTTATCGTCCATGTGACGGCTGACAACCGTTACAAGCTTTACCTGAACGGCCGTTTCGTTTCGCTCGGACCGGCACGTGGGGATATCTATAACTGGAATTTTGAAACGGTCGATCTGGCTCCTTACCTGAAAAAGGGACAAAACGTGCTGGCGGCTGTGGTCTGGAATTATGCCGAACAGAAGCCGGTTGCGCAGATCAGCTTTAACCAGACCGGATTTCTCCTGCAAGGGAATACGGAGGTAGAGGCTGTGGTCAATACGGATGCTTCCTGGCTGTGCATGAAGAACGAGGCCTATGCTCCCTGGCATAAGCCTGTCTTAGGCTACTATGTGGCGGGGCCAGGTGAATTTCTCTCTGCATCGAAGTATCCTTGGGGATGGGAACAGCCTGCTTATGATGACAGCAAGTGGCTGCCTGCCCGTGCAGGTATCGAGGGGGGAGCGAAGGGATCGCGTGACTATCCCGGACGCCTGCTTGTGCCTCGTCCGATTCCTCCGATGGACTTGCTGCCCGAACGTTTTGAGGCTGTGCGTATCTCCGAAGGGGTGAAGGCGCCTGCCGGATTCTTGAAAACAAAAACTTCACTGACGGTTCCTGCGAATAGCAAGGTGCATCTCCTGCTTGACAACGGCAAGTTGACAACGGGCTATCTTTCTCTTTTGTTCAGCCGCGGCAAGGATGCTGAAATTGCGATTGCCTATGCCGAAGCTCTTTATGAAGGCAAAGAGCAGGGTACGACTAAATCTTATTCGCTTCCGGCAAAAGGAAACCGTGATGAGGTGGAGGGCAAAAGATTCATAGGATATGAAGACAAAGTAATTGCTGACGGGGGCGAGGGGCGCGATTTTACCACTCTTTGGTGGCGTACGTGGCGGTATGTGGATCTGACGATCTCGACCGCCGACGAACCGCTTGTGCTGGAAGATGTCTATGGTACGTTCTCCGCTTATCCTTTCCGGAGCGAGATTGCTTTTTCTGCACCCGGACACGACGAGTTGAACAAGATGCTTGAGATAGGCTGGCATACGGCACGTCTCTGTGCGAACGAGACTTATATGGATTGCCCTTATTACGAGCAGTTGCAGTATTTCGGTGATACCCGCATCCAGACGATGATTACCTTATATAATACGCATGATGCTTATATGGTGAAGAATGCAATCGAGCAGGGACGGCAGTCGGTCGTGGCAGACGGGATTACGATGAGCCGCTATCCGTCGAGTCTGCACCAGTTCATTTCTTCTTTCTCGCTTTGGTGGATCTGTATGGGGCATGACTATTGGATGTACCGTGGGGATGAGGCTTATATGAAGACTTTGCTGCCTGCTTATCGCGGGATACTTTCCTGGTACGAGCAGTGGTTGAAGCCGGATCATAGCCTGGGGTATGTGCCGCATTGGTTCTTTGCCGACTGGGCTGCGGGTTTTCAGTCGGGCGAACCTGTGCGTGAAAAGGAGGGCAATTCTGCTTTTCAGGACTTGATGTATATCCTGACGCTCGAATCGGCTGCCGGCATGGAACGTGCTTTCGGCATTCCGTCGATGGCGGATCATTATACGCAGATCGCTTCTGCGATCCGGGGAACGATCCGGGCGAAATACTGGGATGCTGCCCGCGGATTGTTTGCCGATACTTACGATCACCGTAGTTTTTCGCAGCATGTCAACTCGTTGGCTATACTGGCGGGTATCGTGACGGGCGAGGAGGCCGCGGGGGTGATGGGGCGAACGTTGAACGATCCGTCGCTGATACAGGCGACAATCTATTTTCGTTATTATGTGCATCAGGCATTGAAGGCTGCCGGTATGGGGGACCGCCTGCTTGACAATCTGCAGATTTGGCGGGACCAGATGGCACTGGGGCTGACGACTTGGGCGGAAATGCCCGAACCGACCCGTTCCGATTGCCATGCTTGGGGAGCCAGTCCGAATATCGAGTTTTTCCGTATCTTGTTAGGTATAGACAGCAATGCGCCGGGCTTCAAGTCTGTCCGCATCGCTCCGTCATTGGGTGACCTGAAAGAGGTGTCAGGTACGATGCCGCACCCGGCGGGTAGCGTGACTGCTTCCTACAAACTCGATAAGAAGGGCAAGCTGACGGCACGTCTGGCATTGCCCGCGGGAACGGATGGTGTATTCGTTTGGAAAGGAAAAGAATATCAACTTAAGTCCGGTGAACAGGTCTTGACGGTAGAATAGCTTGCCGGGATAAAGATGCTATTATGGAAAAGGAGGATGAATATGTAAAATGCCGAACAACTCTTCCGTCCGCTCGTTGTCGAAAATACGGAAGAGTTGCTCTTTGTCCGCGAATTGCAGGCTTTGATCGATCTGAAAGTGGAACAAATGCCTCCGCAGCGCCGGCTGATCTTTCGTATGAGCTGCGCACATGGCCTTGATAACGAGGAGATTACTGCAAGTCTGAACATTAGTAAACGGACGGTGGAAAACCACTCAAATGTCGGTGTATGAAGCGACGTTGGAGTGCCTCTCCGATTTTGTTTATGGACGTGGAAGTTGGACACAAATCGGAGAGTATAAGAAGTTAAATGATACGAATATAACGAGAGTCTCCGACATATGGAAGAGCTTTTTTATCAGTATACGTTGTGCAAACCTTGTGATTCAGAATTTCCCGAAAGGAAATCCTGATATTGATGTTTTTGTTGCAGAGGCAAAATTTATGCGGGCATTCGTCTATTTTCATCTGGTTCGTAATTGGGGAGGAGTTCCTGAGACGGGTGGTTTTTCCGTTTGGAGGAGCTTATGCAATATATGGCGATTTGACGAATCCTGTTTATAAGGAATGGGATGACAGGGATTTGAGGAAGCAGCTCTGGAGTCCCGTAGAGTTTGGTTTAGGTACAAACACTTTGGTCTGCACGAAGTTCATTGATAAAAATGCAATTAGCAAGGCTGGGGGAGCTAATGACGATCCTGTTTACGGATATTCGGATTTATTATTGATCTATGCAGAAGCCTTAGTGATGGAAAACGGGAAAGTTACGGCTGAGGCTTTGGAGGCAGTCAATCAAATTCGGCGTCGGGCCTATGGGCGGAATACGATGGTTGCCTCTGAATTTGATTACAAGCAGTCGGATTGTCCGTCTGTGAGTGCCTTATTAGATTTGATTATGAAGGAGCGTGGATATGAATTCCAAGTGGAAGGTAAACGCTGGTTGGAGCTTAAAAGAACGGGCAAAGCTGCAGAAATCATAAAGGCAACGAAGGGGCTGGATATAGACGTTTAAAGGAAGAGGAAGTACAACCGGGTTCTTTAATCTTTGAGTTGGAAGGGTATGATTTATCATCTTTGGATTTTTCAGATCTTTCAAATAAATTTGATGATGCTTTAAAAGGAGGGGTGTTGCTAAAGACAGATGCATATGCAGGAGTAAAAGGACTTCTGACGGTCAAAGGAGGTTTGGCTACACAACATGTATTGAACGCGGATTCATCAACCTCGGAGTTACATACACGGGCCAATATTGAGGGGCGTACTTCCTTATTGAGAGCCCTTCGTTTTGTACGTACTTTGCCGGGATGTGAGAATACACGAATAAAAAAAATGCAAGCTGAAACTGCGATTCGTGAAACTTACCGGATTGATGGCCTATACCAAATTTCTCACCGGGATTACATAGAAGGAAAGATTTTTGACGATTCTCTTTCCTATTCTTATTATCCTATAGATTTACATGTTACACATGGTGTCTCACCAAAGCATTTGGCTGAAGGAGTAGTTGCTACAGTTCCCTTGCGTGCACTAATACCAAAAGGTAGCCGTAATTTTTTGGTTGCAGGCCGCTGTGTTAGTAGTGATCGGTTAGCCAATTCTGCTTTGCGGGTACAGGCTTCTTGCATGGGAATGGGGCAGTCGGCAGGAGCAGCAGCGATTTTGGCTTGTTCAAAGGGAAAATCTCCGGCGGATCTATCTGTTGAGGAACTAAAAGTATTGATTCGGAAATATGGAGGTATTGTCCCTTAAACTTACAGGGTGTTTTTTTTCAAAGGGATGAAGACGGTCGTTGTGGAAATGAAGTGTCTGATCTTCCCAAAAACAGCCCCTATTTTCTTGTCCGTCAAAAAAAGGCGGAAAAAAGAGTCTAAAATATTTGGATCGTATATTGTAAATCTCTACTTTTGCACCCGCATTCGAGCGAGAGTGGTTTAAGTCGACATGATGGAGAAGGTATTTCCCGGAATGGGTGGATGAGGTTAGCCAGGCTAAGCGACATGTCCGACCATCCGGCGGCTTTCGAAAACTTTTCAAATTTTCTCTTGAAAAATTTGGCAGTTAAAAAAAAGTCCTTACCTTTGCAGCCGCAATCGAAAGAAAGCGAAAAAAGTTCTTTGAAAGATTTACATATCAACAAGTAGTACAAGAGACGTAGAAATACGAAACATACCGTCAAGTACGGACTACGATAAATCACGAGATTCTGGGCAAAGGTATAAGAAACAATTTCAACAACGAAGAGTTTGATCCTGGCTCAGGATGAACGCTAGCGACAGGCTTAACACATGCAAGTCGAGGGGCAGCGGGGTGTAGCAATACACCGCCGGCGACCGG